>NZ_RZRQ01000277.1:0-7729 GCF_003997785.1 Mesorhizobium sp. M7D.F.Ca.US.004.01.2.1
TGATCGGGCTTGTCAGTCGGGAAATGGAAGCGACGGCGTCCGATGTGCCGCTTTACAGACGGTTGAAATCGGCGATCGAGGCAGCGATCCGCTCCAATGCGTTGAAAGCCGGCGCGGTTCTGCCGGGCGAGCGGGTTCTGGCGGAAGCCCTGTCGATCTCGCGTGTCACCGTGAGAAAAGCTCTGGCACTGCTCGAAGAGGAAGGGCAGCTCAATCGCCGGCATGGTTCCAAAACCGAGATTGGGTCGCGGGTCGAAAAATCGCTTTCGACGCTGACGAGCTTTTCGGAGGATATTCTAGCGCGCGGCCTGAAGCCTGGATGTCTATGGCTTTCCAGGCAGATAAGCCGTCCATCCCCAGCCGAAATGATGGCCCTGGGTATTGCCGGCAATGCCAATGTGGTGCGCATGCGTCGTGTGCGGACAGCCGATGGCGCGCCAATCGCCGTCGAGGTCTCGGCCGTGCCGGTTCGCTTCCTTCCTTCGCCCGAGATGGTTCAGGATTCCCTCTATGAAGCGCTTGATGCACGCGGCTTCCTGCCTCAGAGGGCAATCCAGCGCATGCGCTCGCGCGGCGCGTCGCTGGAGGATGCAAAACACCTTCATTGCGAGGCGGGCGCACCGCTGCTGATGACCGAGCGCCGCTGCTTTCTTGCCGACGGACAGATCGTCGAATACTGCGAGACACGCTACAAGGGCGACGTCTACGACTTCGTCTTCGAGCTGCAAAGGTAATACCAGTTATGAACTGGTTGTAATCTGGTATTTTCCATTTATCGTGATGGCGACAGGGGAGTGCCGACGTGCAGCGAGAAGACATCGCCAACAGTCTCATCGTGTCCTGCCAGCCGGTTCCCGGCGGCCCGATGGACAGTGCGCTATTCGTGACGGGCTTTGCCAAGGCCGCTCTTGAAGCGGGAGCCAAGGCCCTGCGCATCGAATCCGTGCCCTATGTCGCTGCCGCCCGCCTGGCCGTGCGCGTGCCGATCATCGGTATCGTCAAGCGCGATCTCTCTGACAGCCCCGTGCGCATCACACCCTATCTGGCCGATGTCGAGGCCTTGGCCGAGGCGGGTGCCGATATCATCGCTTTCGATGCGACGGACCGTGTCCGTCCCGTTCCTGTCGAAGAGCTTGTGAAAGCCGTCAAGGCCAGGAACAAGCTGGCCATGGCCGATTGCTCTTGCCTTGACGATGCGCGCCGGGCCCTTGCCGCGGGTGTCGATTTCGTCGGCACCACGCTTTCCGGCTATGTCGGCGGGCCGGAGCCGGAGGATCCGGATATCGCCCTCATCGTTCAAATGCGAACCTTGACCCCTTACGTCATCGCCGAAGGGCGTATCCGGTCGCCGGAGCAGGCGGCTGCCGCCGCGCGCGCTGGCGCCTGTGCCGTGGTTGTCGGCTCGGCGATCACCCGGACCGAGCATGTCACCTCATGGTTCCACCAGGCGATTTCCGACGCCTATGCGGCGAGAGGCGCGCAAACCGTCCTTGGCCCAACTGTCCTGGGCCCCACCGTCCTGGGCATCGACATCGGGGGAACCAAGACCATGGCCGCGCTGGTCAGCGGTGGCAAGGTGATCGAGGACATGATCGTGCCGACCGCGCGAGAGGCTGGACCCGACACCTGGCTTGCATCCCTGGCGCAAAGCACGTCAGCCTGGTCCGGCCGCTTCCATCGCATCGGCATCGCGGTGACCGGACTGGTGCAGGATGGACGCTGGTCGGCATTGAATCCGGCAACCCTAGGCATTCCCGATGGCTACCCGCTGGTCGAAAGGGCATCCGCTGTTTTCGGCAAGCCGGTCTGTGCGTTCAACGATGCCCAGGCGGCCGCCTGGGGCGAATACAAATTCGGCGCCGGGCAAGGCCGCGACATCGTCTTTCTGACCATCTCGACCGGAATTGGCGGCGGCATCGTTTGCAACGGCCGCTTGCTGTCCGGCCTTGCCGGTCACTTCGGTCTGATTCGTGGCCTGTCTGAAGACACGGCCCCGCTCGAAGACAGCACCTCCGGCCGCTGGATCGCTTCGCAAGCCCTCAAGGCCGGCTTCAAGGCCGATGCCGTCGATGTATTCGGGCGCGCGCTGAAGGGCGAGGCCTGGGCCGGCGCCATCGTCTCGCAGAGCGCCTCGCGGGTCGCGACGCTGTGCCGGGACATTCAGATGATGCTCGATCCGAAATCGATCGTCATCGGCGGCAGTATTGGTCTTGCCGAGGGTTATCTCGACCGGGTGCGCGCGCATCTGGGCGAGGTTCCACCGCGCCTTTCCTCAGATCTCGTTGCGGCGAAGCTCGCAGGCCACGCCGGCGTCATCGGCGTAGCCGACCTCGCCGAATGGGCAAAGTAACGGCGCCGCGCAGTCATGCCATGCAAAAATCATCAAAAAAGAAGGGAATGATCATGAAACTGAACAGGACGTCTTTTGCGCTTGTGGCCACCCTCCTTGCCGGGACGGCTTTGCCGACCCTTGCCAACGCAACCGTGACCGTGCTCGGCTGGCCCGGCGGCTCCGAGGAAACTGCACTGCGGGCAACCGTGGAAACCTACAACAAGCAGGCAAGCGATGCCGACAAGGTGGAGCTGCTGTTCTTCAACCGCGAAGGCTTTTACGACAAGCTGCAGGCCGACATGGCGGCCGGATCCAGTGCCTTCGACGTGAACCTCGTCGCCACCTACTCGATCGGTCGCTACGCGCCTTACATGGAACCGGTCGATCTTGGCGCGGACGCGGCCAAGGTTTTCGGCGAATCCGTTCTCAAGACGATGCAGTTCGACGGGAAGCAATTCGGCGTGCCGACCGACCTTTCGCTGCACTTCATGTACTACCGCAAGGATCTCATCGACGCCTTGATGAAGGATGACGCCGCCAAGAAGACCTATGGTGAAATCGCCCAGAAATATCTCGGCAAGCCGCTGCAGCCGAAAGACCCGGACAGCTGGACCTGGGACGACTGGGCAGCCACCGCGCTCTATTTCACCAAGCAGGTGAACTCGGGCAGCCCGGTGCGCTACGGCACGGTCCTGCAGATGAAGAACCTGCTGTTCAACATGATGGTCTTCCAGTCGCTGCCGCGCTCCTATGGCGGCGACTGGATGGACAAGGACGGCAATGTCACGGTGGATTCCGATGCCTACAGGACCGGCCTCGAACTCTACAAGAAGCTCTATGATGCCGGTTCTTCGCCCAAGGATTCGCTGAGCTACGAATATGCGGAAACCAACGCGGCCTTCGCATCCGGCCAGGCTGCGACAGCGCTGCAGTGGAATGCCGCGGCGGCGGATCTGACCAGCACCGAAAAGTCCCCGGCCGTCGCCGAGGTCACCGGGATCGTTGCGCCGCCGGCAGGTCCCGACGGACGCGCCGATCATATCCACGGCCTTGGCCTGGGCCTCAACAAGAACGCCAAGAACAAGGAAGGCGCCGTCAAGTTCCTGAAGTGGCTCGCCACCGAGGATGCGGCCTTGCTCTATGCGCGCAGCGGCGGTTCGCCGGCATTGTCTCCCGATGTCGTCGCCAAGGTTGCGAAGGAACGTCCCGACCTCGTCAAGCTCGGCGAATTCGCCAGCAAGTACGGCTATGTCATGAGCGGGGCGACGTCCGCGAGTGCGCTCCCGGTCTATGAGCTGCAGGCAAAGGAGTTCACCGGCTACTGGTCCGGCCAGCAGAGCCTTGAGGATGCGCTCGCCCACACCAAGGCGGGCATGCAGGACCTCCTCAAGAAATAAACCATTTGCCGGACGCCGGGTCGAGGCTCGGTGTCCGGCGCGTTTGGCGGATCGATATGGCCCTTGTGACACGTGCCGAAGGCAGGATGTATCTGACGCCGCTGGTCGGCTTCCTGCTTCTGTTCCTCGGCTTTCCGGCGATCGTGAATCTGATCTATTCCGTTTCGACCGTCACATTCGAGACGCTGCGCAGTCCGGTGTTGAGCGGTTTCGGCAACTACGTCGCGGTGTTGAACGACCGGGAATTCTGGGGCTCGGCCTGGTTCTCTCTGCGCTTCGGTCTTTTGACTGCATTGGCCGAATGTCTGATCGGTCTTTTCCTTGCCATTTTCCTGGCGCCGCTCCTGAGCAAGCGTCCGGTCCTGATGGCGCCGTTGATGCTGCCGCTGATGGTCGCGCCGGCCATGGTCGGTCTCATGTACCGGCTGGTGCTGCATGAATTCGCAGGCCCCGTCCCCTACTATCTCTTCGAATGGTTCGGTGACAGCCCGGCCTTCCTCGACATCAACAATGCCTTCCGCACCCTTGTCGTCGTGGAGACGCTGCAATGGACGCCTTTCGCCTTCCTGCTGTTCTACATGGCCTATTCGGCGATACCGCTCGACGTGCGCGAAGCCTCCTCGCTCGACGGCGCATCACCGCTTGAGATCGTCCGGTGGATCGACCTGCCGTTGATGAAGCCGACGCTGGTCATCGCGTTTTTCATCCGTTTCATCGACGGTTTCCGGGTGTTCGACAATGTCTATGCACTGACTGGCAGTGGAGCTGGCGGCTCGACAACCTCCTTGTCGATCTACATCTACCAGGCCTTCTTCAAGGAAGGGGCTATCGGCAAGGCGGTCGCCGCTTCGGTTGTCCTGTTTCTGGCGTCGTTCATCGTTCTCCACGGCCTTAACCGGCTTGCCGGCCGCAGGAAGGGTTGACGATGGTGAGGGCACTGCGCTGGATCGTTTTTGCCATCGCCGTGCTGGCGATGAATTTCCCCATTATCGTGACGCTGATCACATCGCTCAAAAGCCAGCGCGAGCTTTCGACGAACCCGGGTTTGTGGATCTGTCAGCCGACGCTCGACAACTATCTGGAGGTCCTGACGCAGACCAGCCGCTTCAACATCTATGCCTATCTGCTAAACAGCACCGTGGCAGCGCTGATCGGAACCGGCCTTGCGATCGTGCTCGCGTTCCCGGCTGCCTATGCGATCGCGCGCAGCGAATCGGGAAAGCGCTTGGTCCTGCCGATCGTCATCAACCTTCGCGCCGTGCCGCTGATCATCTTCGCGATCCCGCTTTACATGATGTACCAGTGGCTGGGCCTGCTCGATACACGGATCGGGCTCGGGCTCATCCTGACGATCGTCAACGCGCCGCTTGCGCTTGTCATCCTGGTGAACGCGATTTCCGATGTGCCGGTCGAACTCGACGAGGCGGCGAAAGTCGACGGCGCGAACTCCTTGCAGGTGATGATGATGATCGTCCGGCCGGTGATCCGCCCGGCGCTGGTCACAACCTTCATCTTCGGCTTCATCACCGCGTGGAACGAATTCCTCTTCGGCCTGATGCTGACAACCAGTCGTGCGGTCCCGATGACGGTCGGCGCATCCTTCTTTTTCGCCGCGAGTGGCGGCGGCGTAAAATGGGGAACCGCTTCCGCGGTCATGATGCTGGGCGCCTTGCCGCCGGCCTTGCTGGGTCTTGTGATGTATCGGCAGATATCAGGATCGATGACCGCTGGAGCGGTCAAAGGCTAACTCGGTGGCACCAGGGTTGCCGCGATCCCAACCGATGCCGTAGACAGCGACCGTGGTTGGCGTTTGAAATTGGCGGAGAGAAGCACATGTCAGAACAGATGAAGGTCATCTCCGCTGCCAAGTCGCATGGCGGCGTGCAGGGCGTCTATTCCCATGCTTCGGAGGCCTGCGCCTGCGACATGAATTTTGCCGTTTTCGTGCCACCGCAGGCCCGTGAAACACCTTGCCCGGTTGTGTGGTACCTCTCTGGTCTCACTTGCACCCATGCGAATGTGATGGACAAGGGCGAGTACAGGCGGATGGCCGCGGAGCTTGGCCTGATCGTCGTCTGTCCCGACACCAGTCCCCGCGGCACCGATATTCCTGACGAGAAGGACAATTGGCAGTTTGGCGGCGGCGCCGGCTTCTACGTCGATGCGACTCAGGCACCTTACGCGAAGAATTATCGCATGTATTCCTACATCACCGAGGAGCTGCCGGCCCTGATCGCGCAGGAGTTTCCGGCCGACATGAGGCGTCAGGCAATCTTTGGCCATTCGATGGGTGGGCACGGCGCGCTGACGATCGCGCTGAAAAATCCAGAACGCTTCAAAAGCTGTTCGGCGTTTGCGCCGATCGTGCAGCCAGCCACCGCCGGCTGGTCGAGGCCGGCCCTCGAAAAATATCTCGGCAAGGACAAGGCCTCGTGGCGCAGCTACGACGCCACCTCGCTCATCGAGGATGGACACCGTTTTCCAGAATTTTTGATCGATCAAGGCACCTCGGACGGATTTCTCAATGATGGGCTGAGGCCCTGGCTTCTGGGAGCGGCCTGCGCCAAGGCCGGCATTCCGCTGACACTGCGAATGCAAGACGGTTACGACCACTCGTATTTTTTCATTTCGACCTTCATGGACGACCATCTGAGATGGCACGCCAAAAGATTGTCTGATGCAAAAGCCGGCGCATAGCCTGGTCGCGCGCCACGCTGTCCATTTCGTCTCGTCGCCTGAGGACGGACAATCTCGGTGGCTCAGTTCGTCTTCAGCTTGCCGACGCGGTTTTCGGCGATCCAGCGGGCGGCGAGCACCAAGGCTCCCATGCTGAAATCCTTGCCATGCTTGGCAACCATTTCTTCCGACAATTTGGCGAGTCGTTCGAAAAACTCGTCCTTGCTCTCGTCTTCGGCGGTGAGTTCGGTCTGCATTTCATCCTCCTGTTTCATGCGGACTGCGTCCGTTATTTGAACATCTGCGCTGGAAAGGTGACGATCGCGGCGCTGCCGTCGACGGCGCCCACCGCCAGGTGGCGTCCGTCGCCGGACCAGGCAAGCGCGGTGACCGCACTGCCCAAAGGCCTGACGAGGAGTTCGTCGCGGGCGCCGATCTGGGCGAGGGTAATACGGCCGTTGGCGTAACCCGCTGCAATCAGTTTCTTCTGCGGATGCGCCGCCACCGTTTCGACCAGAACCAGCCCGGCACGACCCGTCTCCAGTGCGCCGGAGGTTTCGCCGCCAACCGGCGGCGCGGTCATCGACCAGCCGGCGATCCGGAAGGCGCCCGAGGCAAACAGCGCATTCGCCGGCTCGCTCCAGCACACGGTCCGCACCGGCGATGGAAATCCCGTTACGATGTCCGCGCGGCCGTCGGCCATGCCGACCAGGGCAAGGCCTCCGGTTTCGAGCCCGCAGGCCAGCCACGTGCCGTCGCCGCTCCAGCGGATCGACACCGGGCGCGCTGGAAAAGAGACATCGCGTATCAAGGCGGCGTCACTTTCGACGGACCAGATCGATAGTCCCTCATCCAGGCCGCAGGCGAGGCGGCGCCCGCCTGGTGAGAAGGCAAGGGCGTCCATGGACGATGTCACGGCATGTTTCAGTTGCACTGCGCCGCCTTGGCCGCGCGACAGGAAGACATCATGCCCATTGCTGATAGCCGTCATGTCCGTCCCGGCGCTGTGGTCGATGGCGACGATCGGCCCGTCGATCCTAACCAAGGGGGCCGCCGCTTCACCGTCGGCGGCCAGATGCAGCACATCGCCGCTGGCCGCGCCGACCAGAAAGCCGGAATGCGCATAGGCGGCGATCGGGACATCACCATCTCCGAATCCCGCTGTGGCGATCAACGGGACGGGTGGCTTTTCCCTTGGGCGGATCGTCGTCTGCCCGAGATCGTTGCTCACCCTGATCCGCGTTTCCGGCGGCTCGTGATCCGCGACCGTGGCAATGGCGATGGTTCCATCCACACAGGCGAAGGCGACCGCCAAGCCATCGGC
>NZ_RZRQ01000278.1:0-7692 GCF_003997785.1 Mesorhizobium sp. M7D.F.Ca.US.004.01.2.1
CGTGACGATCGCCCGCAATTCGGCTTCTGTGAGGATCGTCATCCGGCTCATGCGGCACGCTCCTTAAGCGACGGCGCCTCGCCGCAGACAATTGTGCGGTGCGCGTTCATATCGATGTTGCGGCCGGAAAGCAGAACAACCACTGGACCGCTCGCCTTGACCTTGCCGGCGAGCAGCGCGGCGATGCCGACCGCGCCAGCGCCCTCGACGATCTCGCGTTCCTGCGCATAGGCGTGGCGGATGCCGGCGGCGATCTCGTCCTCGCCGAGCAGGATGACATCGTCGAGCAGGTCGCGGCACATGGCGAAGGTCAGCTGGTTGTCGAGGCCGATGCCGCCGCCGAGCGAATCCGCCAGCGTCGGCAGCTCCTCCACCAGCACCGGATGGCCGGCATCGAGGCTCGCCTTCATCGCCGCGCCGCGTGCCATCGAAACGCCGATGACTTTTGTCCGGGGACTGACACCTTTGACGGCTGCGGCAACGCCGGAGGCGAGCCCGCCGCCGGAGAGCTGGACCAGAACGAGAGCAGCATCCGGGACCTGCTCGATCATCTCCAGTCCGAGCGTGCCTTGCCCGGCGATGATAGCCGGGTGGTCGAAGGGCGGCAGCATGACCAACCCCTCCTGCGCCACCAACCGATCGACCTCCTGCTGGGCATCGTCCTGGCTGTTGCCGACGATGCGGACCTCCGCGCCAAGCCGGCGGATCTCGTCGAGCTTGTTTTCAGGTACCAGCCGCGACATGCAGATCGCCGCGCGCATGCCTTCAAGCTTCGCCGCATGGGCAAGCGCGCGGCCGTGATTGCCGGTCGAGGCTGCGACCACGCCGTGAGCCTTCTCCTCGGCGCTCAGCGAAGCGACGGCATTCGAGGCGCCGCGCAACTTGAAGCTGCCGGTGGTCTGCCGGTGCTCGAGCTTGAGATGAACCTGTGCGCCCAACTGTTCGGAAAGACTCTGGGATAGCACGGTCGGCGTGCGCTCGATCTTGCCGGCAATGCGCTCGCGCGCGGCGCGAATGTGCTCAAGGGTGACCTGTGTCATGATCATCAAGCACGCGGCAATGGCAGCGTCATCAGACGGCCGAATTCGGGATGGGCTGTGTCATCGCCGCAAAGCCGCAGACAATTCCAGGCGGTCGCCTGGTTGCTGGTGACCACGGGACGGCCGATCGCCTTTTCCATTCCGGTGACCGCCAGTGCACCGCGCAGCGCCGTGCAGGAGACGAACAGCGCATCGGCGCTCGCGTCGGTCGCCTCACGCGCCAGATCGACAAGCGTTGCGGGTGCGATGCGCGCCATCTCGCGGTCGTCCTCGAAGCCGAGACAGGTGAAGCTAACGATGTCGAAGCCGCGCGCCGCGAAATAGGCGGCCATCGGCCTAGATGTCTCGACCGTGTAGGGAGTGAGCATGCTGATCTTGCTCGCGCCCAGCACACGCAGCCCGCGCACGCCCGCCATCGGCGGCGTGACGACTGGCACGCCGGGCTTTGCAGCCTGGATCGCGGCCTCGATCTCGGTATCGCCGATCACCACCGACGCCGAAGTGCAGGAGTAGCAGATGGCATCGAGTGGCTCGTCCGGCAGGATCAGGGCCGCGCCCGCCGTCAGCGCCGGCTGCATCTTGCGCAGGTTTTCCGGCGTCGTCGGGTTGGCGTAGGGAATGCGCGCGACGTAGACGCCAATCCGCTCGCTCGCCACCATGCGGCGGAAATCCGGCTCGCTGGTGTGGTCGGTGGCAAGGATGATCAGGCCGACGCGCCGCTCTAGCGGGCGCACATCCAGCGCTGGCCTCTTTGGGTAAACTTTGATCTCGGGCAAGGGTTTCATCGGCTACCTCTCGATCTTGCCGTAGTGGCGTTCCAGCCAGCGCAGCAGCACGACCGAAAACAGACTGATGACGAGGAAGAAGGCACCGACCAGCGTGATCGGCTCGATGTAGCGATAGTAGGTGTTGGCGACACTTTTCGCCTGGTTCATCAGCTCCAGCACGGTGATCGCCGACAGCAGCGGCGTTTCCTTGAACATGGCGATGAAATAATTGGCCAGCGCCGGGATCATCGGCGGAATGGCCTGCGGAATGATGATGTGGGTCCAGGTCTGCCTGGCGCTAAGATTGCAGGCCTTGGCGGCCTCCCATTGGCCGCGCGGCACATTGTCGATGCCGGCGCGATAAACCTCGGCGGTGTAGGTGCCGTAGTGCAGCCCGAGTCCGATGACACCGGCGACCAGCGGCGGTAACAGGATGCCGATGTCGGGCAGCACGTAGAAGATGAAATAGAGCTGCACTAGCAATGGCGTGCCGCGAATGAACTCGGCCAGGAAACCGACGGTGCGCGATAACGCCCTGTTGGGCGAGCGGCGCGCCAGCGCGATGCCCAGCCCGACGATCGCCGCCAGCACCGAGCCGAGCAGTGTCGCCAGGATGGTGATCTTCACGCCCTGGATCAGCGTCGGCATGATTTCCCAGACGAAATTCCAATCCCATTCCATCAGGCACGCACCCCATCGAGGCCGCGCGCCATGCGGCGTTCCAGTGAGCGCACGCCCCACGAGATGAGCAGCGCCAGGACGAAATAGATGATCAGGATGGTGGCGAACGGCACCAAGGTGTTGCCGGTCTGCGACCGCACCACCTGCGCCTGGAAGGTCAGGTCGGTGAGCGAGATCAGCGATACCACGGCGGTCGCCTTGAGCAGTTCGATGGCGTTGTTGCCGAAGGTCGGCAGCATCACCAGCAGCGCCTGCGGCAGGATGACGTGGCGCATGCCTTGCCAGCGGCCGAGATTGAGCGCGGTGCAGGCTTCATACTGTTCACGGCCGATCGACTGGATGGCGCCGCGCACCACTTCGGCGGCATAGGCGCCGACATTGAGGCCGAGCGCCAGCACGCCGGCCTGCAACGGCGTCAGCGAAATACCGATGAAGGGCAGCACGAAATAGGCCCAGAACAATTGCACGAAGATCGAGGTGCCGCGGAAGAATTCGATGTAGGCGGTGGCCAGCGCGCGCAGCACGAAGAAACGCGACAGCCGACCCATTCCGGCGAGAAAGGCCATGAACAGGGCAAGCACCGATCCCATCAGCGTCAGCTCGATGGTGACAAGCGCTCCCTGCAATATCAGGCCGAAATAGCCGGACCACTGGGTCATTGAGGTTCCACGTTGGTAATTCTTGGACCCTTCTCCCCGTTCACGGGGAGAAGATGCCGGCAGGCAGATGAGGGGCAGCGCTAGCTTGGCAAAACTTGGCACCGCCCCTCATCCGGCCCTTCGGGCCACCTTCTCCCCGTAAAACGGGGAGAAGGAAAACAGGCGCTACTTCGCCGCGCAGAGCTTGTCGCGGGTCGTCGACATCGCGGCTGCCGCGGAGAAGCCATAGGGCTCGATGATCTTGGCGAACTCACCCGACTTCTTCATCTTTGCGAGCTCGACGTCGAAGGCGTCGCGCAGCGCCTCGTCGCCCTTCTTGAAGGCGGCGCCGTCGCAATAGACCGGCGCGCCCTGCACCGGAGCGATGACTTCGAGGTTTGGATCAGCGGCCTTCTTGACCAGATCATTGATCGACAGAACCGGCAGCGAATAGGCATCGATGCGGCCGTCCTGCAGCATCTTCACGCCGCTCTGGCCGTCCGGCACGACAATGACACGCTCGCGCGGCACGCCGGCGTTGAGCGCCAGCTTCTCCTCGGTGCCGCCGCCGGGCGCACCGATCGTGGCGGTCGTGTCCTTGGCGACATCCTCGTAGCTCTTGAAGCCTTTCGGGTTGCCCTTCTTCACCAGCATCGCCTCGGCGTCGCACAGCACCGGCTCTGAATAGACAACGGCAGCGCAGCGTTCCGGCTTCATGAACAGGCCGGCGGTGACGACATCGAAGCGACCGGCCTGCAGGCCGGGAATCATCGCGCCATATTCGGAGATCGAGGCGACGATGTCGGCGACGCCTAGGCGCTTGAAGATCTCGCGCGCCACATCGGGCGCCGCGCCCGAGACCTTGCCGTCGGCGGCGACCGCCGTATAGGGCGGCTCGTTGGCGATGGCGACGCGGGCAAAGCCTTGTGCCTTGAGTTGCTCGAGCTTGCTGTCGTCGGCCGAACCGGCGGTCGAGGCGGCCAGCACCGCCGTCAGTGCAAGACCGGCAACGCCGGCCAGAATGCTAGGTTTGTTCATTGTTCCCAACTCCTTGTTTCTTGTCTTGCTTTTGTTACGGGCGGCCTCGCCGCCCTTGACGGCGGCGTTGCCGCCTCGGCATTACGGTCAGACGCGATGTCCGGCCGCGATGATCTTCTTCAGGAAGCCTTGCGTACGCTCCTGCTTGGGATGACGGAAAATCTCGTCGGGCTTGCCTTCCTCGACGATCTTGCCACGATCGAAGAACAGCACCCGATCGGCGAAATCATGGGCGAAACCCATCTCGTGGGTGACCAGCAGCATGGTCATGTCGGTCTCGGCGGCGAGCTTGCGCATGACGTTCATCACCTCCTCGACCAGTTCCGGATCGAGCGCCGACGTCACCTCGTCGAACAGCATGATCTTCGGCGATAGCGCGAGCGCCCGGGCGATCGCCACGCGTTGCTTCTGCCCACCGGAAAGCTGTGCCGGCATGTTCTTCGCCTTGTCGGCCATGCCGACCATCTCGAGCAGTTCCATCGCCCGCTTTTCGGCGGCGGCACGCGGCGTGCCCTTGGTCAGCATCGGGGCCAACGTGACATTGTCCATGACGCACTTATGCGGAAACAGGTTGAACAGCTGGAAGACCATGCCGATCTTCTGGCGCATCCTTGTCAGGTGCCGCTCATCGGCGGGCAGCAACTGACCATTGCGCTCCATGTGGTAGAGCTGCTCGCCGTCGATCTGGATATGACCGCCATCGATGCGCTCCAACGTCATCAGGATGCGCAGGATCGTCGTCTTGCCCGAGCCTGACGGACCGATCAGCGCCAGCTTCTCGCCAGGCATGACCTGCATCGACAGGCCGTCCAGCACCTTGAAGCTGCCGAAGCTCTTCGAGATGCCGTCGATCTTGATAATGGGCGCTGATGCGGACAAATGAATTTCCCCGTGCTGGAGAAGCCTGTGCCCCTTAACGATGCGGAACGCGCCAAATCATGTCAATTGGGAAAATAATATCATGACAATATTTCCCATTCCGCACAATTCTTGAGCAACCAGTGCCGAAGAGTGCGCCGGGATTCGGGTCAGGCCGAGCCGAGAATGGGAGCCTCCGAGAACCGGAACGGAGCGTACTTTCGTACGTGAATACCGGAAGCGCAGGAGGCTACCTTTCGCAGACCGGCATCACCCGAATAGCGGCGTACTCGCTAGATAGCGAGCAGCAGATGCTCCGGATCGCCAAGCAGCAGCTTGGTGACAACGCCGAGGCCGGCGCGCAGTTCCCCCTCGGTGGTCGAGCCCAGCGAGATGCGCACCGCCGGATGCCAGGGCGCATCCGAGATGCGGAAGGAGGTGCCGGGTGCGATCGCCACGCCTTGCAGGCGAGCCTGGGCGACAAAGCTCTCCTCGGCGCGGTCGGCCGGCAGTTGCAGCCAGACATGCAGCCCGTCGCGCTTGGCGCGATAGTCGACCCCCGCCAGCACTTGCGCCGCAATATCCTGCCGGCGCCGCAATGCCGCGCGCTGCCAATGGACAAGCTCCATCGCCGTGCCGTCGGTCACCCATTTGGTGGCGATCTCCGCCACCAGCGGCGTCGCCATCCAGTTCGAGACCAGATGCCGGTTGGCGACGGCGGCGACATAACGGTCAGGCGCGGCGAGATAGCCGATGCGCAGTCCGGGCACGGTGATCTTGGTGAAGGAGGTGACGTAGAGCGTGCGCTCTGGCGCGAAGGCAGCAACCGGCGGCGGCCGGTCTTCGACCAGGGGACCCAGCACATCGTTCTCGATGATGGCGATGTCGTGCTTGCGCGCCACAGCCGCGATTTGCTCGCGCCGCGCCGCATCCATCAGCGTCGCCGTCGGGTTGATCACCGAGGGCTGCACGAACACGGCGCGGATGTCGGAAAGCCGGCACGCCTCGTCCAGCGCCTCCGGGATCAGGCCGTTGTCGTCGATCGGCAGCCCCTCCAGGTTGAAGCCGAGATAGCGGGCCAGCGGCACCAGCGTGTGATGGCCGATCGCCTCGGTGGCGACCGTCGAGCCAGGCGGCGCCACACTCATCAGCGCCACGGTCATGCCGGCGGTGGCGCCGTTGGTCAGGCTGATGTTCTGCGCGGAGGTGTCGAGCCCGCACAGTTTCAGCCATTCGACCGCCACCGCGCGGTGGCGCGGAAACACCATGTTGGGCCGGAACGAAAGGGCTGAACTCGACGGCAGGTTCTCGGCCAGCCAGCCCAGCGCCTGCTTCAGCCGCTCCAGATGCATCGGCTCGCAGACCGGTTTCAGGATCGAGAGATCGATAACTTCGCCCAGCCGCTCCGGCAGGTATGGCGGTTCCGGCTCGCGGCGCTGCGTCTGGACGAAGCTGCCGCGGCCGATCTCGCCCGAAATCAGGCCGCGCCGGATCAGTTCCTCATAGGCGCGGCTGACCGTCTGCACCGAAAGCTTGAGGTCGTCAGCCAGCCGGCGATGGGTCGGCAGTCGTGCGCCATTGGCAAGGCGCCCGTCATGGATGGCGCGCGCGAACTGGTCGGCCAGCGATTGATAGGCTGGCCGCCGGATGAGCGCGGGATCAGGTTGCCACAATGTCATGACTTATTAGAGATCGAAATCAGTGCAATTGACAATCGAAATAATGCGCCGTCATGGTGCGGTGGACGAAAAAGTGGACGCCGATGAACGCTGCGAAACTCGACCCGATCGACCTGAAAATCCTCGACGCCATCCAGCGCGACGGACGCATCACCAAGCTGGCGCTGGCCGAGCAGGTCGGCCTGTCGCCGACGCCGTGCTGGATGCGGCTGCGCAAACTGGAAAAAGCCGGGATCGTGTCTGGCTACCACGCCAGGATCGCCATGCGCGTCGTCGCACCCGTCGCCACCGTGCTGATGGAGGTGACGCTGGCCAACCACCGCCAGGCCGATTTCGATCGCTTCGAGCGCGTCATCCGCGACATTCCCGAGATCGTCGCCTGCTGGTCGGTGGGCGGCGGCGTCGACTATGTGCTGAAGGTGATGGCGCGCGACATCGACGCCTACCAACGGCTGGTCGATGGCTTGCTCGACCGCGAAATCGGCATCGATCGCTACTTCACCTACATCGTCATCAAGACAGTGAAGGACGAGATCGCGCTGCCGATAGCCGACCTGCTGCCGGCGTCGCCGTAGGATTGGAGAGATCCTCTCGCCGGACGGCACAATAGAGAGAGTCTCTCTACTTCAAGGCATCCAAACAGCCTCTCTGTCTGCATCGGGCGGATAGTCTTCCCGCATCAGTCCGAACCGGGAGGCATCGACCATGTCCGCGCATTTCGCCCGCTCGCATCGCCATGAAGCGCTCGACGGCCTCGCCGACCGCCGGCTGTTGCGCGAACTCGCCTATGTCGACGGCCACTGGACGGCGAGCGAGGCTGCCGAAAGTTTCGAGGTAACCGATCCGGCCACCGGCACCACTGTCGCTTTCGTCGCCGCGCTCGATGGCCGGCAGACGACAAACGCGATCGATGCCGCGGCGCGCGCCTTTCCGGCCTGGCGGGCGCTATTGCCGCAGGAGCGCTCGAAAATCCTGCGAAAATGGTTCGAGC
>NZ_RZRQ01000279.1:0-7687 GCF_003997785.1 Mesorhizobium sp. M7D.F.Ca.US.004.01.2.1
GGGCGGCAAGGTGGCCGTGGAGGGTTGGGCCGAGGCGTCGAGCCTCGGCGTCATCGAACTGGCGAAGAAATTCGAGGGCGCCGGCGTCGCCGCCATCATCTACACCGACATCGACCGCGACGGCGTGCTAACCGGCATCAACTGGGACGCCACCATCGACCTTGCCGATGCCGTCTCGATCCCGGTCATCGCGTCTGGCGGCCTCGCCTCGATCGCCGACATCGTGCGTATGACCATGCCCGACGCGCAAAAGCTCGAAGGCGCGATTTCCGGCCGCGCGCTCTATGACGGCCGCATCGATCCGGCGGAGGCTCTGGCGATCCTGCAAGGCAGGGCGACGGCGGAGACGCGACCGTGAAAATCTCCATCATCCTGGCCTCCTATGACAGCGGCCACTATCATGGCGGCATGGGCCAGGGTCCGGACGCGCTGATATCAGGCGGTCTCGTCGACGCCCTGACCATGGCCGGCCATGACGTTACGGTGGAAGACATCGGCAGGGTCGGAGACATCCAGGAGCGCGAGATCGCCACCGGCTTTGCCGTCTGCAACGCGGTTGCAGCCGAGGTTCGCCTTGCTCGTGACGCCGGCCGGTTTCCCATCGTCCTTGCCGGAAATTGCCTGACCAGTGCCGGTGCTGTCGCCGGCGAAGCCGCCGATGCGATCATCTGGGCCGACCAACATGGCGACCTCAACACGCCCGAGACATCCGTCTATGGCTTTCTCGATGGCATGGCGCTGGCGACTGTGCTCGGCCTGTGCTGGCGGCCGATGGCGGCGGCAATTCCCGGCTTCAAGCCGATCGATCCGTCGCGCTGTGTGCTCGTCAACGCGCGTGATCTCGATCCGGCGGAAAAACGGCTTCTCGAGACATTGCCGATCGTCCGGACGGAATGTCCAGGAGTGGCCCAGGCGACCGAAAGACTGAAGACCGCCGGGGCCAAACGCGTGCACATGCATCTCGATCTAGACGTGCACGATCCCCGGGAGTTGCAGGCCAACCGCTACGTCACATCAGGCGGGCCGAGCCCGGAACAGTTGCGCGACGCGGCTTGCGCTATGGCGCTTGCGGTGCCGGTCGTCGGCATCACCGTCTCCGCCTACGACCCGGCTTTCGACGGGCAGTCCGATGTTCCGCCGCTGGTCGGCCAGTTGCTGAACGATCTTATCGCCACGATAGAGGGCCGCTGATGCTCAAAGCCCGTGTCATCCCCTGCCTCGACGTCAAGAACGGCCGTGTCGTCAAGGGCGTCAATTTCGTCGATCTCATCGACGCCGGCGACCCGGTCGAGGCGGCCAAGGCCTATGACGCGGCCGGCGCCGACGAGCTCTGCTTCCTCGACATCACCGCGTCGTCCGACAATCGCGAGACCATCTTCGACGTCATCGCCCGCACCGCCGAACAATGCTTCATGCCGCTGACCGTCGGCGGCGGCGTGCGTCAGGTCGCCGACATCAGGAAGCTGCTGCTGGCCGGCGCCGACAAGGTGTCGATCAACACGGCGGCGGTGAAGAACCCGGATTTCGTCGCCGAGGCCGCCGACAAGTTCGGCAACCAGTGCATCGTCGTCGCCATCGACGCCAAGAAAGTGTCTGGAGCCAGCGAGGCCGATCGCTGGGAGATCTTCACCCATGGCGGGCGCGAGAAGACCGGCATCGATGCGGTCGAGTTTGCGCGCCAAATGGTCGATCGCGGCGCCGGCGAGATCCTGCTGACGTCGATGGATCGTGACGGCACCAAGGCCGGCTACGACATCGCGCTGACCCGCGCGATTGCGGATGCGGTGCGCGCGCCGGTGATCGCTTCCGGCGGTGTAGGCACGCTCGATCACATGGTCGAAGGCATTCGCGATGGTCACGCCGGAGCGGTGCTGGCCGCCTCCATCTTCCATTTCGGCACCTACACGATAGCGCAGGCCAAGGCGCATATGGCCGCCGCGGGGCTGCCGATGCGGCTGGACTCCCTCGGTAATCGGTCTTAAAGCATGGTCCCGAAAAGTGGGAACCGGTTTTCGGAAAAAGATCATGCTTAAACAAGCAGATAGATGACGGCCATGGCTGAGTTTTCGCTGTCAGATCTGGAAAAAATCGTTGGGGAACGCGCCCATTCCGGTGATCCGGATTCCTGGACGGCAAAACTGTTCGCGCGCGGCATCGACAAGGCGGCGCAGAAGCTTGGCGAAGAGGCGGTCGAGACGGTGATTGCCGCCGTCAAGGGCGACAAACCGGCCCTCGTTTCGGAAAGTGCCGATCTTATATATCATTGGCTCGTCGTTCTCGGCCTCTCCGGGGTTCCGCTGAGCGACGTGCTTAGGGAACTCGAAGGCCGCACCGGGCGTTCGGGCATCGCCGAGAAGGCTTCACGGCCCAAGGGCTGACCGCGAGGAGGGCAGGTATCTCGATGGATCAGCTCGCGCCAACCGAGAAATATTCCCCCTTTCGTTTCTTCTCCGCCGATCAATGGTCGCAATTCCGTGCCGACACGCCGCTGACGCTGAGCGCGGATGAATTCCGCCGTCTGCGCTCGCTCAACGACCCTGTCGACCTCGAAGAGGTCAAGCGCATCTATCTGTCGCTGTCGCGGCTTTTGTCCGCGCATGTCGAAGCGAGCCAGCTGCTTTTCAGGCAACGCCAGGCCTTCTTCAACGCGGTGGACATCGTCAAGACGCCTTTCATCATCGGCATCGCCGGTTCCGTCGCGGTCGGCAAATCGACCACGGCGCGTGTGTTGAAGGAACTTTTGGCGCGCTGGCCCTCGAGCCCCAAGGTCGACCTCATCACCACCGACGGGTTCCTGCTGCCCAACGAGGTGCTGCGCCGCGAGAACCTGATGGAACGCAAGGGTTTTCCCGATAGCTACGATGTCGGCGCGCTGCTGCGCTTCCTCTCGGGCATCAAGTCGGCGCTGCCCAATGTCCGCGCGCCGGTCTATTCGCACCTGACCTATGACGTCATTCCCGGCGAGTTCGTCACCATCGACCGGCCCGACATCCTGATCTTCGAAGGCATCAATGTCCTGCAGCCCGGCAAGCTGCCGCAGGACGGCAAGATCGTGCCCTTCCTGTCGGACTTCTTCGACTTCGCCATCTACATCGATGCCGACGAGAAGCTGATCCACCAGTGGTACATTTCCCGCTTCATGCGGCTGCGCGAGACGGCCTTCCGCAATCCGGACTCCTTCTTTCACCGCTATTCGCAGCTCTCGGAGGATTCAGCCCGCGCCATCGCCGAAGGCCTGTGGACCAACATCAACCTGAAGAATCTGCGCGAGAACATCCTGCCGACGCGAGCCCGCGCCGACCTCATCCTGCGCAAGGGTGCCGATCACCTGATCGAGGAAGTGGCGCTCAGGAAGCTGTGACGGCCGGCTTCGTCACCCGCCGCAGCGTCAGATTGATCCGCCCGCCATTTTTCAGCAGCGCCGAGGTCGACGGGTAGATTCGATCGACGCCGTGGAAGCACAGGCGGCCCTCGCCGCCGAGCACCACGACGTCGCCGCTTTTCAGCCGGAACGACTTTGTGCCGCCCTCACGCGTCGTCTGACCGACCCTGAACAGGCAATCGTCGCCCAATGAGACGGAGACGACCGGCGCCGAAAAATCGGCCTCGTCGCGGTCCTGATGCAGGCCCATTTTTGCGTCCGGCGTGTAGAAATTGATGAGGCACGCTTCCGGCGGGTGCGGATAGCCCGAGACCTGCCGCCATAGCTCAAGCAGCGCCTCCGGGATTGGCGGCCATGGCGCTCCGGTCACCGGGTGCGTCGGCTGGTAGCGATAGCCATGCTCCTTGTCTGTGACCCAGCCGAGCGGGCCGCAATTGGTCATGCGCACACTCATCTCCTTGCCCGTGCGCGGCATGGCCGGCACGAACAGCGGCGCCTGCTGCACAATGCTTCTCACGTCCTCGACCAGCGCTTCCTGCACGCTGCGTGACAGGTAGGCCGGCATGTGGCGGACGCCTTTGGGCAGGACGAGCACGGGTTAGGTCACCTCCTGGATGGTTCGGAACCGCAAAATGTCACGATCAAAAGAAAACGGCGACCCGAAAGCCGCCGCTCATGCCTAATTGGCAATCGCCTTGATCAGGCGATATCTGGAATGCGCAGCACCTGGCCTGGATAGATCTTGTCGGGATGGGTCAGCATCGGCTTGTTGGCCTCGAAGATGATCGTGTTCTTCGCACCCTTGCCCTTGCCGTAGCTCTTCTCGGCGATCTTCCAGAGGTTGTCGCCCTTCTGGACGGTGTAGAAGGTTGGCTCCTTGGCCGGGGCAGCTGCCGTGCCGGCCTCTGGTGCGACCTGCAACTCGTCCGCCTGCACCTTGGAGACGCCGAGCGTGTTGCCGACGGCGATGACCGCTTTTTCGAAGATCGACTGATCCTTGACCACACCCTTCAGCACCGCTGTGTCGCCTTTGACGACGACCTCGACACCATCGGTGCCGAGCTTGTGCGAATCAAGTTCCTTCTTGAGCGTGTCGGCAGTGGGTGCGGCTTCTTCGTCGCTACCGATGCCCAGTTTCTTGCCGACGCTCTTGACGAAATCGAACATGCCCATCTTTGGTCTCCCTTGCTGTGGCAATGGTGGAACCTTGCATCTGCGGTTCAAAATGGGAAGCCGTTTTGTGCACGCGATTGGTGTGGTGCTTAATCGTTCTCCACCCGGCCGCGCAGTTTCTTGATCGTGCCGCGTCCGGCCTTGCTCTTCAGCCGTCGCTCCACGGCGCCTTTCGACGGCCGCGTCTTCTTGCGCGGCGGCGGCGGCGGTTCGGCGGCCTTGGCGACCAGTGCCGTAAGCCGTGCCCGAGCGTCCGCCCGGTTCTGTTCCTGGGTGCGGAAGCGGCCCGCTTCGATGACGATGACACCGTCCTTGGTGGCACGCTGGCCGGCAAGCTTGATCGTCCGCTCGCGCACGCGCTCCGACAGGCCCGTTGCGTTGGCCGCGTCGAAGCGCAGCTGCACTGCCGTCGCCACCTTGTTGACGTTCTGGCCGCCGGGACCCGACGAGCGGATGAAATCCTCGTGCAGGTCGCCCGGGTAGATCACCGCATCGTCGGCAATGATGATGTTGTCGTCGCTCGCCATGCCGCAGTCATGGCGCGGCGGATCAAAAAAGAAAAGGCCCGATCGAAGCCGGGCCTTTCAACGATAGCTGAGCTCGATGGCGCGATTACTCCGCCGCTTCCTGCATGCGCGGCGCCGCACCCAGCACCACGGCGTCGACATGGCTTTCGAATTTCTCGAAGTTGACGGCGAACATGCCGACTAGTCTTGCCGCCTGCCGATCATAACCGGCCTTGTCGGCCCAGGTCGATCGCGGGTCGAGGATGGCGCTGTCGACGCCCGGGACAGCCACCGGCACCTCGAAACCGAAATGGGCATCGGTGCGGAACTCGGCCGTCTTCAGCGAGCCGTCGAGTGCGGCGGCAAGCAACGCTCGCGTCGCCTTGATCGGCATGCGCTTGCCGGTGCCGTAGGCGCCGCCGGTCCAGCCGGTGTTGACCAGCCAGCAATCGGCATCGTGGCGGGCAATCAGTTCGCGCAGCAGATTGCCGTATTCCGATGGATGGCGCGGCATGAACGGCGCGCCGAAACAGGTCGAAAACGTCGCTTCGGGTTCGGTTACGCCCTTTTCGGTTCCGGCCACCTTGGCGGTGTAGCCGGACAGGAAATGATACATCGCCTGCGCGGGGGTGAGCCGCGCGATCGGCGGCATCACGCCGAACGCATCGGCGGTCAGCATGATGATGTTCTTCGGATGACTGGCGCGCCCGGTCTTGCTGGCGTTGGGGATGAAGTCCAGCGGGTAGGCGCAGCGCGTGTTTTCAGTCAGCCGCCCATCGTTGAAATCCGGCACGCCATCAGCGTCGAGCACGACATTTTCCAGAACGGTGCCGAAGCGTTGAGTGGTGGCAAAGATTTCCGGCTCGGCTTCCGCCGACAGCTTGATCGTCTTGGCGTAGCAGCCGCCTTCGAAATTGAAGATGCCGTGCGGCCCCCAGCCATGCTCGTCATCGCCGATCAGCGTGCGCGAGGGATCGGCAGAGAGCGTCGTCTTGCCGGTGCCCGACAGGCCGAAGAAGATGGCGGCGTCGCCGGCCGCACCCTCATTGGCCGAGCAATGCATCGGCATCACGCCTTTCACCGGCAACAGATAGTTGAGCATGGTGAACACCGACTTCTTCATCTCGCCGGCATAGGAGGTGCCGCCGATCAGCACGATCTTGCGCGAAAGATCCACGGCGATCACCGTTTCGGTGCGGCTGCCGTGGCGCGCGGGATCGGCGCGGAAGGACGGCAGGTCGATGATCGTCATGTCAGGCACGAAATGCTCGAGTTCGGCAGCATCCGGTCGGATGAGCAGATTGCGGATGAACAGCGAGTGCCAGGCAAATTCGGTGATCACCCTGGTTGGCAGCTTCAGCTCCGCATCGGCGCCGCCGATCAGATCCTGGACATAAAGATCCTTGTCTGAGGCATGCGCCTGGAAATCGGCAAGCAGCGTCTCGAACTGAGCCGGCGAGATCGCCTTGTTGTTGTCCCACCAGACATGCGGTTCGGTGGCGCCGTCACGGACGACGAACTTGTCCTTGGGCGAGCGGCCGGTGTGCTGGCCGGTCTCGGCGACCAGCGCGCCATGTGCCGTCAATCGGGCTTCGCCGCGCCGGATCGATTCCTCATAAAGAGCAGCCGCACCGAAATTATAACGCACCACGCCGGTGGTTTTCAGGCCGATATGATCGATCGCGCAGGCAGAATTGCGTTTGCCGACTTCCGACATGGGTGTCCCTTCTTGGATTTGCCGCATCTTTGCCGGTACGTTTCCGGCATGCCCGCACCGCAGGCTGAGATGGTCAGAACCAGAAAAGCCAAATGATATCAAATCATTAATCGATTTAAATATTTTGAAAGTTGTTTAAATCGTTTATATGTGCAAAAAGTTTCGCGGTTGCCCAAAGGATTGGCGATGTTCGTTCGTCCAATCCATATCGAGGTAGGATTGTGGCCGCCGGCATGCCGCGCGTGACAGCGGACAAGGCCTATGCCACATTTTGTACCTAATTTGTCCTGCAAAAGCCCCTTCTCTACGAAAGAAGGGACAGCTCATGAGGGAGCCGCTTGAAATGGCAACAATCGCGCTTGTCGATGACGACCGCAACATTCTGACATCGGTGTCGATCGCCCTCGAATCCGAGGGGTATCGCGTCGAGACCTACACGGATGGTGCGTCAGCGCTGGAAGGACTGGCGGCCCGCCCGCCGAATCTTGCCATCCTCGACATCAAGATGCCGCGCATGGACGGCATGGAACTGCTGCGCCGGATGCGCCAGAAGTCCGACCTTCCGGTGATCTTCCTGACCTCCAAGGATGACGAGATCGACGAATTGTTCGGCCTCAAGATGGGCGCGGACGACTTCATCCGCAAACCGTTCTCGCAGCGTCTGCTGGTCGAGCGGGTGCGCGCCGTGCTGCGCCGGGCCAGTGCCCGCGAGGCTGCCGCCAAGACACCCAGCCAGCAGGCCCGCTCGCTCGAGCGCGGCCAGCTCGTCATGGACCAGGAGCGCCACACCTGCACCTGGAAGGGCGAGCCGGTGACGCTGACCGTCACCGAATTCCTGATCCTGCATTCGCTGGCGCAGCGTCCCGGTGTCGTAAAAAGCCGTGATGCGCTGATGGATTCGGCTTATGA
>NZ_RZRQ01000027.1:0-33299 GCF_003997785.1 Mesorhizobium sp. M7D.F.Ca.US.004.01.2.1
GTGCATGCTGGTGCAAGCTTCGAGGGGCGGCGTTGGCAGCCGGAGCGGTTTGCCGCGGCGATCGTCGAGATTACGAGCGAGACCGGCCTGGACGTCGTTCTGGTGGGCGGCCCGGACGAGCGGGAGATTGCCGAACGCATCGTCGCCAGGACCGCGCCGTCGGTCGTCAATCTCGTGGGGGCCCTGTCGCTCGAAAGTCTGCTGGCGGTGCTGAAGCAAGCCCGGCTATTTCTTGGCAATGAGAGCGGCCCGATGCACATGGCCGCAGCCACTGGGACCCCGGTTGTCGGGCTGTTCGGTCTGACGCATCCGTCGCGCTGGGGGCCAGTCGGCGTGCCCAGCATCTCGCTCCAGCCGCCATTGCCTTGCGTATGCGTTGCCAAGGACCTCTGCCGCGCACCGGATCCCAGCAAGGCCTGCTGCGTCTGGGGCCTGGAGGTCAAGCCGGTTGTCGACGCGGTGCGCGAGGTTCTTTCACGCACCGAAATGAAGCTGGTGCGCGCCATCTGAGATCATGCGCCGCGCGCAGAACCGCTATCGCCGTCGTGGAATGGCCTGTTCGCCACACGAACGGTCAAATTGTCGCGCCGGGCGCTTTTCTGCTATGCAGCATCCCGATTTCCGCCTTCATGCGGGTCTTGGGATGCCTGCTTGAAATGACCGGTCAGGAATTCGGTTTGATGCGCCTGCTGCAAAAAAATCTCTGCATGATCGCCATGTCGTTGGCGATGATATCCGCCGGCCATGCCGCGCCGCTCGTCGAGCCGACGCTGCACATCAGGCCGGAGGCGAGCGGAGCCGGCCGCGTTGCGCTTACGCTCGATGCCTGCGGCGGACAGACCGACAACCGGATCCTTTCGGCGCTGGTGGACAACAAGATCCCCGCCACCATTTTCGTGACCGGCATCTGGCTGAAGCGAAACGCCGCCGCTGTCGAGATCATGCGGGCGCATCCCGATCTGTTCGAACTGGAAAATCACGGCGGCCATCATATCCCGGCGGTCGATACGCCGCAGAAAATCTACGGCATCCGCAGCGCCGGCAGCCCGGACGCGGTGCTGGCCGAGGTCGAGTCGGGTGCCGCCGCTCTTGCCAGGACCGGCGAGCCGGCGCCGAAATGGTTTCGTGGCGCGACCGCCGAATACAGCCCGTCGGCAATCGCCATGATCCGCAAGCTTGGCTTCAAGATCGCGGGATTCTCGATAAACGGCGACGGTGGCTCATTGCTTGGCGCCAAGGAAACCGCGCGGCGCATTGCAGCGGCCAAGGACGGTGATGTGATTATCTCGCACATCAACCAGCCGACCCATGCGGCCGGCGAAGGCGTGGTGCAGGGGCTGCTGGCGCTCAAGGCCAAGGGCTTGACCTTTGTGCGGCTCGACGATGCCGACGGAGTCGGCAATCACGGCACCACCGACTAAGGCATATCGATATTCAGGTGATGCCGGCCTGCGAATGGCGGCTTCCTGCGCTTCCGGCACTCACGGACCCAAAAGTCCGCTCCGTTCCGGTTCTCGGCCCCCACCATTCTCGGCGCGGCCTGACCTGAATCTCGACATACCTCGGAGCAAATACTGGCTCCGGAAAGACCATGCTTCCGTTACGAAGGCGGTTTTGCTCAGTCAGGCGTGGCTTCGATCGTGACCTTGCTGGCGTAGAATGCGCCGTGGTTGCGGATTTCAGTCATTTCGTCGAAAGGCCGTTCATAGGCCCACATAGCGTTCTGGCCGGTCTCGCCGGCAGGCAGCACGCTCCAATAGCTCGCATCACCCTTGTAGGGGCAATGGGTCGAGTGGTCAGTGCTGCCGAGCTTGCCGAAATCGATGTCGGCGAACGGAATGTAGAAGGCCGCGGGATAGGGGGCCTCGTTCAGCACTTTGGCCTTCGCTGTTGAAGCGATGACCACGTCGCCAGCGCGCACTATAACCGTGCCGGCAAAGGGCTCGATGGTGATGACCTTATCGGGATTGCGTTGAAAACCGGGGGCGGGATTGGCGATCTGATCCATGGGGGTCTCCTTGCGTCGACTTTAAGTGTGTCGCGCAAGCGCATTGCGCAAGGCCTGCTGTGGCCCTGCAACTGACGGATCGCGCCTCCGAAGATCCTTGAACTACTTTCCGCAAGCGATCAGGCGGCGGCCTTGAACACGTCCATGAGACCGGCATAGGCAGCAGCGATACCGGCGACCGGATTGCTGCTTCTCGATACGGTCTCGACTTTCAAGGAACCGCCGCCGGTCGGCAAGGTGAGCAGCAGGAACTGGCGATTGCCGCCATTGCCGACGGATGCCGCAGCGACATGCTGGCCTTCGCCCTGGTTCTGCACGCACATCTTGAACAGCAGCGTGCCGCCGACCGCTTCGAGCGCGCCGCCGACAACTTCAACAAATTCATCTTCGGAAACAGTCTTGGTATCCGGCACCAGATCGGCCAGACTTTCGGCAAGCGTACTCTCGAGAGCCTTGTCGTCGAGCTGCGCGTCCATGCGAACCTCTTTCAGTCGCCAATCGCACCCCTTTGCCCGTTAACGAAACTTAACGCTGACGATGGCCGGATTGTGGCGGTTGTCGCTGTCATCTCGATCAATGCAGCCCTCGGCGGTGCTGGCGGCTGGACAATCCGTCGGTTCGCTCCACAATGGCACAAAAAGCACAACGCAAAAGCGTGAGGGAGGACCGAATGCTGGGACTGATGCAGGAATGGCCGCTGCTTTGCCACAAGCTCATCGACAATGCCGAGCGGCAGCATGGCGTGCGCGAGATCGTGTCGCGCTCGATCGAGGGGCCGATCGTGCGCACCACCTACGCGGACATCCATCGCCGCGCCCTGAAGGTCGCCCAGCGGCTGGAACGTGACGGCTATGGCTTGGGCGACCGCATCGCCACGCTGGCCTGGAACACCGCGCGCCACATCGAGGCCTGGTACGGCATCATGGGCATCGGCGCCATCTACCATACGCTCAATCCGCGGCTGTTTCCCGAGCAGATCGTCTGGATCATGAACCATGCCGAGGACAAGGCCGTCTTCGTCGACCTGACCTTTCTGCCGCTGCTCGAGAAGATAGCCGGTGCCGTCAAGTCGCTGAAACAGGTCATCGTCCTGACCGACAAGGCACACATGCCGCAGACGACATTGCCCAATGTGGTCGCCTATGAAGACTGGCTTGATGAGGCGGATGGCGACTTCGCCTGGAAGACCTTCGACGAAGGGACCGCCGCCGGTATGTGCTACACGTCGGGGACCACGGGCGATCCAAAGGGCGTCGTCTACAGCCACCGTTCGAACGTGCTGCACGCCATGATCGCCGCCATGCCCGACGCCATGGGCTTGTCGTCACGCGATACGATCTTGCCGGTGGTGCCGATGTTCCACGCCAATGCCTGGGGCCTTGGCCAGAGCGGGCCGATGATCGGCGCCAAGCTGGTCATGCCTGGCTGCAAGATGGACGGCGCCTCGATCTACGAACTGCTCGACACCGAGAAGGTGACTTTCAGCGCCGCCGTGCCTACCGTCTGGATGATGCTGCTGCAGCATCTGGAAGAGACCGGCAAGAAGCTTCCCCATCTCAACAAGGTCGTCATCGGCGGCTCGTCCTGCCCGCGCGCGATCATGACCAAGTTCCAGCAGAACTACGATGTCCAGGTCATCCATGCCTGGGGCATGACCGAAATGTCGCCGCTCGGCACGCTGTGCACCTTGAAGCCGGACTATGCCGGTCTTGAGGGGGAAGCCCGGCTCGATGTGCAGCAGAAACAGGGCTACCCGCCCTTCGGCGTCGAAATGAAGGTCACCGACGACGACAACAACGCGCAGCCCTGGGATGGCAAAACATTTGGCCGCCTGAAAGTGCGCGGGCCGGCCGTTGCCCGCGCCTATTATGGGGGCGCCGGCCCGGAACAGTTCGACGAGGACGGCTGGTTCGACACCGGCGACGTCGCTCACATCGACGCCGGCGGCTATATGCAGATCACCGATCGCGCCAAGGACGTCATCAAATCCGGCGGCGAATGGATTTCGACCATCGACCTCGAGAATCTGGCCGTCGGCCATCCCGATGTCGCCGAGGCGGCAGCCATCGGCGTCCATCATTCGAAATGGGGCGAACGGCCGTTGCTGGTCGTCGTCCGCAAGCCGGGCAAGGAACCCAGCAAGGCTGATATTCTCGAGTTCATGGACGGCAAGGTGGCCAAATGGTGGATGCCGGACGATGTCGCCTTCGTCGGCGAAATTCCGCACACCGCCACCGGCAAGATCCAGAAGATCACCTTGCGCCAGCAGTTCAAGGACTATCGCTTGCCGACGGATTGACGCGATGGTGCATGTTTCGGCTTCATGCCATCGCAAAAAGGCACTAAGTGTCCGTTCGGGTTGGGGCAGCGCAGAAAACGATGGTTAGCATTCCCGAACGGCAAACGTCGAAGGCGGCCGGATGGTCGCGGCGCACGGCCGCTTTTTCGTTGGTGTTGCTGCTGACGGTCTTCGTCGGCCACCGCTTCGATCTCGTCGAAACACCGGTCTTCCTGTGGGTGCTGGGCATTGCCGCGCTGCTGGCGGCCCTGGCGCTGTTGTTTGCCGGGTTTGCCTTTTCGCGGCTGTGGAACTTCGGCGACCGCGGCGGTCGCGACCTGACGGTCGGCGCGCTGCTGGCGCTGCTGGTGCTCGCACCCTATGGCGTCGCCGCCTACTGGGCGACAATCTATCCGCCGCTCAGGGATATCTCGACGGATTTCGACGAACCGCCGGCGCTCGACGTGAGCGACCGGACGAAGGATATGAACGTGCTTGCGCCGTCGACGCCTGGCGAACAGCGGTTGCAGACCGACAGCTATCCGCTGGTCAGCGCACGCAGCTACGACCTGCCGTTCGAGACTGTCGTCAATGCCGTCGAAACCGTCCTCGACCGGCGCAACTGGGATCTGTCGGAACCCTATCCCGACCTCGCCGGGCAAAGCGACGTGACCATTCCCGCCGTCGCCAAGGGCTTTGTGCTCGGCCTTCCCGCCGATGTGGCGATCCGCGTGACGGACGATGGCGATACGGTCATCGTCGATATGCGATCAGCTTCGCGATACGGCCGCTACGACCTCGGCGACAACGCCGCGCGCATCACCGATTTCCTGGCGGAGCTGGACCAGGAAGTCGCCGGTCAGGTTGGCGCGGCTCCGGCCGAGTAGGGCATTGGAACCTGGCAGTCTATTCGGGCGGCCTATCTGGCCGGCGTGAAAACGCCGTCAATGGCCGGTGCGGCGTCGGTCACAACCAGATCGCGTGCCACCAGGTCCTCGAGATGGGCAAGCACCGACAATCCGGCGGCGCCATGCAGCCGCGGGTCGGTATCCCTGTAGATCGCCTTGACCATGTCGGGAATCGTCCGGTCGCCTTCTCTGACCCGCTGCAGGATGGCGCGCTCGCGCATCTTGCGGTGCGTCTTCAACCCGCGCATGAAAGCGCGCGGTGCCGTCACCGGCCCGCCATGTCCGGGCAGCAGCAAGCGGTCCCCGCGGTCGATCAGCCGGTCCAGCGAGGCCATATAGTCGGCCATCGCTCCATCCGGCGGGGCGACGATGGAGGTTGCCCAGGCCATGACATGATCGGCCGAAAACAGGATGCCGGTTCCTTCCAGCGCGAAGGCCGCGTGATTGGCGGTGTGACCCGGGGTCAGAACCGTCCTGATCGACCAGCCGTCGCCGTCGACCACCTCGCCGTCTGAAAGCGCAATATCGGGGACGAAAGCCATGTCGGCGCTGGCGTCGAGTGCATTGGTCTCGCCGACATGCAAAGGCCTTGCCGGCCGGTGCGGCCCCTCTGCCAGCACCGGGGCGCCGGTGCGCTGCTTCAGCCGGGCCGCCAGCGGGGAGTGGTCGCGGTGCGTGTGGCTGACGAAGATATGGCTGACCGGCCGACCCGCGATCACCTCGAGCAGGGTCTGCAGATGCGCCTCGTCATCCGGCCCCGGATCGATCACCGCCAGCGTATCGCGGCCAACGATGTAGCTGTTGGTGCCGTGAAAGGTGAAGGGGCTCGGATTGCGGGCCGTGATGCGCTGGATATCGGGCGCGACGCTTACCCCCTGGCCATAAAGGGGGTCGAAGCCGGTATCGAATTTGAGTGCCATGGCGAATGCATCGGTGCCTTGTTTCAGGAAACGGCAAAACCGATTGCCGCATAACACGCAAGCCAATATAGGAGAACGTGAGGCCGCGAACATCGGATAGCGGCAATCGGATTGGGGAAATACCATGGCAATTGCAACTACGATGCGTCCGCTTGTTTCTCTGGCCCTGCCGCAAAGTGGCGCGGCGCGGCTGGCAACGCAGCTTTTCCTGGCGATCGCCGGAACACTGGTGCTGACCCTGTCGGCCAAGACCAAGGTGATGCTTGGGCCGGTCGACATTTCGATGCAGACGCTGGCCGTGCTGCTGATCGCCGCCGCCTTCGGCATGCGTCTCGGCGTCGCCACCCTGCTGCTTTACATGGCGGAGGGCGCCATGGGCTTCCCCGTCTTCCAGAGCACCCCGGAAAAGGGGCTCGGCGTTGCCTACATGCTCGGCTCGACGGGCGGTTATCTCGCGGGCTTCGTGGTCATGGCGGCAATCGTCGGCTGGGCTGCCGATCGCGGCTGGGACCGCCATCCGATCAAGCTTTTCAACGCCATGCTGGTTGCCGAAGTCGTCATGATGGCGATGGGCTTTGCCTGGCTGGCGCTTTTGATCGGCCCGGAAAAGTCGTGGCAGTTCGGTGTCGTGCCCTTCATCGTCGGCGACCTGATCAAGGTGGCGCTCGCGGCAAGCCTTGTGCCGGCCGTTTGGACGTTGCTGAAGCGCGGCTGAAACGCGAGCAGGGCCAACGGCTTGAAGCAATCAAGCCTTGGCTGGAACGGAGTGACTGGCGGATGCGTGGTGTCCGCCAAACACCGTATGTTGGCGTCCATATTGCCCGAAGAGCTCCGGCACCCTGCCGGCTTCCGCACACCACGGGCATCTGTCATTCCTGCCAGCATTATGCATCAGCGATATCGCCCATCCCGATGATGATCGTGGTGGCCGATGTTTCGGCATGCCTAACGTGTTGAGACCCATGCACAAAGCCGTGGTCGCCGGGAACATTTGGCCGATCATTTGGCCGAACTGCGGGGATCGGCCGGGACAATCGTGCTCATGCTTCACATTGCAATGAGGAGCTTTGCGAGAACCCAGGTGTGGTCTACTACATCAAGGGTCTGTTCCCCAGGCATGTTACGGATGGGCGCTTCTGATGAAGGTTCTGGTCACCGGCGCTGCCGGCTTCATAGGCTATCATGTATCGAAACGGCTGCTGGAGCGCGGCGACGAGGTTGTCGGCATCGACAACGTCAACGACTACTACGATCCGCGGATCAAGGAGGCGAGGCTGCGGCTGCTGGAAGAGGTGAGCCGCAAGACCAATACCGGCTATCATTTCATCCGCGGCAATCTCGCTGAAAAAAGCGTTGTCGAAGGCTGCTTCGCCGGCCACGCATTCGACCGGGTGATCCATCTCGCCGCCCAGGCCGGGGTTCGCTACAGCCTTGAAAATCCGCATGCCTATGTCGAAAGCAACATCATCGCCTATGCCAACATGCTCGAGGCCTGCCGCAACAGCGCCGTCGCGCACCTGACCTATGCCAGCACTTCGAGTGTCTACGGCGCCAACACCGACATGCCGTTTTCCGAGCACCGGCCGGCCGACCATCCGCTGCAGTTCTACGCCGCGACCAAGCGCGCCAACGAACTGATGGCGCACAGCTACAGCCATTTGTTCGGGCTGCCGACGACCGGGCTTCGCTTCTTCACCGTGTATGGCCCCTGGGGGCGCCCGGACATGGCGCTGTTCCTGTTCACCAAGAACATTCTTGCCGGCGAGCCGATCAAGCTGTTCAACAACGGCAACCACACGCGCGACTTCACCTATGTCGGGGACATCACCGAAGGCGTTGTGCGGGCCAGCGACAGCCCGGCCACGGGCAATGCCGCCTGGGACTCCAGCCGCCCGGATCCGGCCACAAGCAGCGCCCCCTGGCGCATCTTCAACATCGGCAACAACAACCCGGTGAAGCTGACCGCCTATGTCGAGGCACTGGAAAAGGCGCTGGGCAGGAAAGCCATCATCGAACTGCTGCCGCTACAGCCCGGCGACGTGCCCGATACCTTTGCCGACACATCGGCGCTGGAGCAGGCCGTCGGCTACCGCCCGACGACGACGGTGACCGAGGGCGTCGCGCGGTTTGTCGAGTGGTACCGGGCGTATTTTGGGCGGGGATAACGGAGAACGGCCCCTATCGTTCAAAAGTATTGATCGCCGTATTCCCGGTGCCCAAGACGATACCAGTGAGGCGGCTGGCTTTGCCGAGCAAAGCCGAATGGCGCGCGCTGAGTGCACGGGAAGAAGCGCGCCGAGAACATGACGCCAGAACGCCGCGCCGAGATTGCTAGGAAGGCGGCAAAGAAGCGTTGGGGTCATTCATCGTCGACGAATGGCAGTTGAAGCGTCGTGCCGCGTTTTGGCAGCGCTGTGTCTAACATAAGCTTAAATTGCGACCAGCTCTTTGACGCGCGCATTAGTGTTATGACCGCGTGTAGATGCTGAGCCAATGCCGGATGCCCTATGTCGTCCGTTAGGAGTTGGTGAAGCTTACCCTTCCTCTTACCGACGTCGTCGCGAGGCATTCTCTTTTCCAGTTCTTCACGAATGCCGGGAGCGAGGCGCTCGTATACGAAGTCAGTCGTATAACCGGCGACCGCCTGCGGCGGGTTGAACTTCCGTCCTCGCCATTCCCACCCACGCAAGCGGTAAATTTCCTTGTAGAAGTCGTCAGGAAAGCGCTTGGCCCAAGCAGCAAGTTCCTTAAGCAAAAAGGCGTCTAAGATATCTTGAAGAGCGTGCCGTTGCCTTACTTCCTGGAAGCCGGTGGCTTCGTCGACCAAAGCGACGATACCGATCTCTGCCAAGGCACGGATTAGCATATCAGCGGCGGAAATCATGGTTTCGTACCGCGCCGGAACCTTGCCGGTAGTTCGCAGGCTGGCATCGCGGAATTTCAGATAGACTTCTGCCACTCTCTTCAGCGATTTGGCATCGTATCCCACGCCCTTCCCGCCCTTCTTCGTGCGGTAAAAGATGGGTTTGGTCGACGCGGCTAACTCACTGGTAATGAATGGCTTTAGAACGTCTGACTGCAAAAAGAACGGTACTTCGTCGACGGTTGAAAGAACGCCAGTTCCCGCTTTCGGCGAGCGTGATCTTCCGAGCGCTCTTAGAAAGGTAGCCTGCGTAATAATGCGGGTTTCATCCCGTAGCACTGCCGCAGCTATTTCGGTCTGACCAATATTGAATGTGCCTTCAAAGTCCGCCATCGGCAAATCGCCAGACCAGCGTGCCTCTGCTGCCATCTGAGCAATCTCCTTGCGGCGTTCCTTGGTAAGAGCATTTGCGCGAGCCCTGCCTGCGGCAGCCTTCTTCGGGTCCTTCTCGGTCACGTTAAATGCTCCATGCTTGCAAAGTCGATGTGCAAGCATATGCTTGCATCTATGATTCTGCAAGCATGGATACTCGATATGAGAAAGCTGCTTGACACTTCGCATTCACAAGACGCTCAAACCCTCACCGGCAATGGTCGCTGGCGTGTCAGCAACGCTTTAGTCGATGGATGATCTGTGGGAGAAGATGGACGCCGTTGCATCTAAGCCAGGCCAGCGCGGGTCCCTACATCAGGCGTCTTCCGAGCTAGGCTCTGCGGCGCTTAGAAAGCGCCAGCAATAGGTCCGCTTCGTCCGTGATCCCGTTCTGGAAAACGATGACGATTTCCCCAGCGAGGGCTTCCCTCTGCTCTCTGTCTTTTTGGGCCAGCCGGCGCTCGATGCATAGTTGGCCGAACACCCGCTGGAGCAAGTCCAGATCAGCGGGCGCGAATACACCGCCGTAGCGTCGCATTGGCGTTTGCCGTCCCTCAAACACGGCTGATGCGGAACTATCCCACATAGTGGGTTTAATGCGAAGGAATTTCAAACTGAGACAATACCCAGGCCTGCCGAAAGTTTGGCGGGCTCGTCGCTCATCCGTAGCGCTTGCCAAGAGGCGGAGCCTTGAGCGCGTCGAGCTGATCCTGAAGACGGCCGTTTAGCACAATCATTTCCTTTAGCGCCTTCATCGTATCGCCCTTGTGCGAGGCAACGAACCTCTCGGCGACTGCCTGCAATGCCGCCTCTTGACGGCTATCCAGCGTGATTATGTGATCCATGGCGGCAACTCCACTGCTTAGAACAAAGAGCCCTGTGCCGGTGCCTGTTGAGGGAATTTGATCTGCGTTGCCGGCTTGTCGACAATCACAAGAGCATCGTCCGGCGCGGTGCGCTGCAAGCGCTTTGCCTCCGACCAAGGTTCGGTCAACCAGGTCTCAATCTCCTCCGGCGTCGTCAAGATCACCGGCATGGCCTTTTCATGAATTGGCTTGATCAACGAGTTAGGCGCAGTCGTCATGAAACCGTACAGCTCAAAATCGCCAAGACCATCCTTGACTTTGCGCACGCCATGCCATGGCGTCCACAGTCCAGCGAAGAAGAACAGCGGGCGGTCCTCGTTCAGCGCGAACCAATAGTTGCGTTGAATGCCAGTCTCGGGGTCTTTGTCGCCAGGTGTTGGGGAGGGTTCCGCGAAGCTGGTGACAGGTACAACGCAGCGGTTCTCGACGCCGACATACCGCTGCCAGTGGCCGTATTGCGGGTTTCGTATGTTCGTTGTGCCGTAGTCGGCGGCACCTTTCACGCGTTCGGCAGGAGTCGGCATGCCCCAAAGAAGGTTGGCTGCCTCGCGCTGTCCGTCTCGCGCGTTACGAATTACCGGGCCGGGTCTGTTCGGATAGATGTCTATCGACGGCTCCAAGTTGCCCAGAATGTCACGCAGAGCGCCTGTAAATTGACGAATGGCCTCTTGCGATGTGGTAATGTTGTAGAGATTGCACATGCCTTGCCCCTAGTTGCGCAGGATCTCGGGAACGCTGAGCGGGCCGAGATCGAGCATCTGCTTGTACTCGTCAGTACGGCGCCAGACCCCCTTCACGTTTCCGTTTTCCCGATCTCGCTTCGGTTCGAACGTCACGCCGTCAAAGTGGTCACGGAATGCCCTCGCTGCTGCGTCGTCACTGAAGCAGTGGAGCCGATAGTTTTCGTATTTGCCATTCGTCCATATCGCCTGAACGTGCCGCGTCTGGAATGTAAGCCTTCGATCCTGGCAAAACTTAGCGATCATGGTGAAGTTCCGATCGGTGCAGATGTCATCCGGCAGCGCGACCTGATGCGGCCAATCACGGTCGATGACCGATGGCGCCGGCGTGGCTCGGCTACGTTTTGTCATCAATGCGACGTCGGCTTCTCGGTTGCCGCCCCAAGCGCGTCGATGGCGTCAAAGACGGCTTGGCGCTTGGGTTCGATCGGCTCATCTGGCGTAAAGCCTGCGTACGACAATGGCGTATAAGCGACCGTTATCGCGGTGACGAGATCCTGCGCGAGAGTTCCATTGAGCATTTCAGCAGTAGCAGCAAGGGCCAGCAGGAAAACGCGTTCGTCGTTATATTCGTTACGACCATCTTCCGCTTGGATAATGGCACGGAGTTTTGCCAAAGCAGTGTCGCGGTCAGCAAGTTGCTCTTCGGGATTCGTAAGCAATTGAAGACCAATCGCGTGAACCCTTTTTTCATCCGGCCAGCTTTTGCAGCACGCCTGCAACGCCGCATTGTTGGCCTGGTACCAGACATCGGCCGCAGCGTATTCCGCTTCTGAAGGCTCCTGGTCTTCGAGGAATCCCATGTCATCCCAACCTTCGAGGGCAAACGCGCCCTCGGCCGCTTCTTCAGCAGTTATTCCTGCCCGATATAGCACGGCTCTTGCGGCCTCTAGGCCACGCTGTTTTTCCTCGGGCATTGCGCCCCGGGCCTGCATGATAATGTCCATGCCTGTCTCCTGTGGCTGTTCCGCCAATAGTGAACAAAATGAGAACAAAAGTCAAGACGCCTCTTGACGATAGAGGAATATGTTCCTCATTTCGGAGGATGCCGGAGCAACCAGAAAAGTGGCCGAAGGGCGTCCCGTGGACGTTGATGCATGCCCACAACGCAGGGCAGGTAGCGCGCATCCGATGCGGGCGTTGCAATATCAAGCGCTTCTACAAGCCGGTGGAACTTCGCGAGGTTGTCGGCAACGTCTCCATTGATCAATTGCGCACCAAGGTTCGCTGCGAAAAATGTGGGTGCAAGGATTCGATGAACGCCGAGCTATTTCATCCGGTGGGGCTGGAGCTTGAGACCATCCGATTCCGGCGCTTGGTTGAGATCAAGTGGGAAAAGCGCGTGGTCTGGAAGGATGAGTAGGTATGCGCCAGCGTATTCTTAAAAGGGGGCTCCCACATTTGGGTATTTTTGGGTATATTTTTGGATATGGCTCTGAAGATCGGTTCCCTGCGGCGGCACGCTGCAGGCGATGAAGGATTTGCCTGCACCGCAACACCCTGAATGACAGCAAGCAGCCCTGTCTGCCACGATGTTCTCTAGATGAGCTCGACATCCTGCCGCTTGTCGATGACCGCGAAGCCAGCATCGCCGATCAGAAATCCGGACTCTCCGAGGCCTATCGTTCGCTGCGAACATCGCTGCAGTTCTCCGGTGCGGAGGGCGCGCCGCGATCGCTGCTGGTGACCAGCTCGGAACCGTCGGAAGGCAAGTCGACCACCTCGTTCAAGCTTGGCCAGGATTTCGCGGCGCTCGGCGCAAGGGTTCTGCTTGTCGACGGCGATCTTCGCAAACCCAACCTGCATCGGCTGTTCGGCCTCGACAATGCGATCGGATTGAGCAACCTGCTGACAAATACCGTTCGCAAGGACGATCTGGCGGGCATTTTCAGGCCGACGAAATACGCCAATGTCACCGTGCTGACGTCCGGAACGATTCCGCCGAATCCGGCCGACCTGCTGTCTTCGCAGAAGATGGCGCTGATCTTGACCAATCTCGGCAAACGCTTCGACCTGGTTATCATCGACGCCCCGCCGGTCGTCGGTCTTTCCGACGCACCAATCCTCAGCCGGCTTGCCGAAGGCACGTTGATGGTCGTTTCCACCAGCCAGGTCACGCGCAAATCAGCCAAGACGGCGGTCAAGCGTCTGCGCGCAGCCGGTGCGAATGTGATCGGAGCGGCGATGTCGAAATTTGCGGTCAACAAGTTCGACTACAACTACGCCTACAAATACATGAACCACCAGTACTACGACTATGGCGCGAGTACCCCGAAAATTGAGGGCAAAGTCGATGACGGAGCAGGCCAGCCCGCTCACGCGAAATCTCCGGCGTTCAGGCGTTTGGTTCGTCGCCTCCGTTCTGCTGTTGGCGGCTTCGTCGATCGGGCTAAGTCGGCTCCTTGAGACCGAAACGCCGGCCGTCTCGCTTGCGCTCGACCCGTTGAACATAGATGCCTTGATAGGTGAAATTACCGGTGAGCTGAACGAAACAGGCAGCGGTCCTGATCTCGACGTTTTGGCCGCCAAGGCGAGGGGCGCGCTTCGCTTCAATGTCGCGGACGCCCGGCTCTACAGCCTGATCGGCGAGATCGAGTATCGACAAGGCGAGAAGGACGAGGCTTTTGAACTCTTCGATCAGTCCCGAAAGCTGTCCAAGACTGAGATCCATGCGCTTCAGCGGTCGATCGACCGCTCGATCGAGGTGGGCGATCTGTCAAAGGCTGTCGGCGAGATCGACACCTTGTTGCGCCGGTGGCCGGACCGGTTTCCAGTCATAGCCGCGGGCATGCCAGCCATTCTTTCAAATCCGGACGGATATCAGGCTGTCCTGGCAGCCATAAGGATCGAGGCACCGTGGAGAGCCAGTCTTTTCTCCGCCCTTGGTCAGGATCCGCGGGGCCTGCGCGCGGCAAACCAACTGCTGCTCGATCTTGCCGGGTCGGGTTCACCACCGACATCGAAGGAATTGTCTGCCGTGATCAACGGCTACATCAGGCAAAAGGAATACGAGGCGGCCTATCGGCTGTTCCTTTTCAGCCTGTCCGATCAGGAGCGGACGCTCGGCGGATACATTTTCAATGGCGGCTTTGAGCCGGTCCGCAGCGGCAAGCCATTCGATTGGCAGGTTCACGATCGGTCCGGTCTGGAAATTACCTTTGCCGGGTCGCGCGATATCGGTGAAAGCGACATCGGAGCGACCGTTCGATTTCTGAATACGCCGGTGAAGAACGCCGCGCTCCAGCAATATGTTGAACTGCCTCCCGGCTCCTACAGGATTTCCCTGATCGCCTCCGCGAGAAACCTGAAGCTGCCAAAGCAGTTGTTCTGGTCCATCAGATGCGCAGATCCGGCAAGCGAAATAGCCCGGTTCAATATTCCCGAAGGCACATTCAACCGGCAGGATTTGAGCCTGGATTTTGCGATCGGACCAAGCGCGTGTCCCATGCAATTGTTGCGGCTGGAAACAGCCGCCATCGCTGAGAGTTGGCGATTTCGATACGTCGGCACGTTGGTCATGCACAAACTGAGCATCGAAAGAGTTTCATCTTGAGAGAGCGGTCAACCCGGTCAACGGAGTGGGAAAAGTATCTGCTTGGGTCGGTTCTTTTCCTGTCGGTGCTGATTGGCGGCGGCACGGCGAGTGGCCTCTACACCGAAACGCTGATCGAGATTGCGGCGATTGTTTCGTCCGCGGCCGTCTTTTCAAGGCCAACGGGGCAGAGCATCCCCCGTTCGGTCCTGTGGTTGCTTGCTCTGGCCTTTGCTGTGTTCTGCTTTCAAATCGTGCCGCTGCCTGCAGCCCTGTTGAGCGGATTGCGGCCTGAAGTTTTGCTCGCGAGCCCATGGTTGGCGGGCGAAACCCGGCTACGCTTCGTCAGTGTCGGCGTGGGGCGCACGATCGAGTGTCTGTTGTATTTCGCTGCGGCGGCGGCATTTTTCCTGGGCGTCACCCGCTTGCGCCCGGATCAGGTCTACGGCCTTCTGCCCTTCTTTTTCATGGGTGTCATCTGCAACGGATTGGCCGCGGCGATCCAGTATTCACTCTCCGATACGGTTGCCATAGAAGGGTTGTTGCCGTTCACGATCAATGCGGGACTGTTTGCCAACCAGAATCATTTTTCAGCTTTGCTCTTCGTCTCCATTCCCTTCGTCGTCTACTACGGTCTGTTCCGCGGGCACCTTCTGTCCGGATCGCTCGGGCTGATATCGCTGTTGCTGCTGCTTCTGGCCGCCGGTTCGCGCGCCGGTATTCTGATAGGCTTGGCGATCACCATAATATCGGTTGTCTTTCTGTCGGCTCGCTCCAGGCTAGGTGGCTACGGCATCCTTGCGGTCTTCATCGGCCTTTCGCTCTACACGATAGGCGCGTGGACAAAGATCGATGCGGAGGTGGTTGATCCGGCCTTTGGGCGAGCCGAATTTGCCCGTACGACGATTGCGGGAATTGAAGAGAACTGGGCGACAGGAGTAGGTTTCGGCAGTTTTCCGAAGGTCTATCAGATTTACGAAAAGGGAGAGATGATCTTCAAGCCCTACGTGAATCACGCTCACAACGATTATCTGGAATTGGCACTGGAGGGTGGCGTTCCTGTTGTTTTTCTGGTCGCAGCTTACTTGATATTGCTTTTTGCGTCGTCCGTTAGGGCGCGGCGGGATCCGTTGCAGAAAGCGGCGTTTCTCTCAGTGTTGTTTCTTCTCGTTCATTCCCTGGTTGATTATCCCTTGCGAACGGCAGCGCTTGCAATGACCTTTGCGTTTATGAATGCCATCATCTTTCACAGAGGTTTTGCTGAACGGTTGAGCCAAAGAGGCGGCTCGACCGAGGCCCATCACTATGATGACCATCTGCTTGTTCCCGTCAGGCTGTCGGCCTTGGCAAGATGAGAGCAGTGGGGTCGCCTGGAATTGGCCATGGATTGGCGCCGGACGTGGTCCGGTCGTTTGTCGAATCCCGAGATTGACAAGCCATTGCATGGAACCTAAGCACGGACAGCTCGGGCCGGGGGGCTTAGGCATGTCAAGGAGAGCTTCTTGAAAGGAATTATCCTTGCTGGAGGCAGTGGAACGCGTCTTTATCCGCTAACATTAGCAATCTCTAAGCAGATTCTGCCGATATACGACAAGCCGATGATCTATTATCCCCTGAGCGTTTTGATGCTCGCGGGTATCCGCGAGATTCTGGTCATTTCAACGCCGCGTGACCTGCCGGTTTTTCGTGATCTGCTTGGTGATGGATCGGAGTTCGGGCTCGACCTGTCCTATGCCGAGCAACCGCAACCCAACGGGCTTGCGGAAGCCTTCATCATCGGTCGGGATTTTATCGGCAAGGACAGCGTGTCGATGATCCTGGGCGACAACATCTATTTCGGCGACGGGCTGTCGCAGCTTTGCCGCGCTGCTGCATCGCGTGAAAGTGGCGCTTCGGTATTTGCCTATCATGTCGAGGACCCCGAACGCTATGGCGTGGTGTCCTTCGACAAGGCCACCGGAACCGCGTTGACGATCGAGGAAAAGCCGCAAAACCCGAAATCGAACTGGGCCGTCACGGGCCTGTATTTTTATGACAACAATGTCGTCGACATCGCTTCGACTATCAGGCCTTCGGCGCGGGGCGAGCTTGAAATCACGGCAGTCAACAACGCCTATCTCGAGCGTGGCCAACTGCACGTGCACCGGTTGGGGCGCGGCTATGCCTGGCTCGACACCGGAACCCATGACAGCTTGAATGACGCTTCTTCCTTCGTGCGCACCATCGAGCATCGCCAGGGCATCAAGGTCGCCTGTCCGGAAGAAATCGCCTTCGAACAGGGCTGGCTGACGGCTGATGAGGTGCTGCAGCGCGCGGCTCGCCTGGGCAAGAACGAATACGCCGCCTATCTGCGCCGGCGTGTCGCCGATCTGTTGGAGGGCTAGGTGCTGGACGTTAGATTCCTTGGCATCGATGGTGTGCTGGAAATCATTCCGAAGCGACATGGCGACGCGCGCGGTTTTTTCGTGGAAACCTACAATGCCGAGCGCTTTGCGCAGGCCGGCATAGACTTGCTTTTCGTGCAGGACAATCATTCCTATTCCGCGGCGGCGGGTGTGTTGCGAGGGCTTCACTACCAGCTTGCGCCGCGGGCCCAGGACAAGCTGTTGCGCGTCATCCGTGGCAGCATTCTCGACGTTGCGGTCGACATTCGCCGCGGGTCGAAAACCTTTGGAAAATGGGTCGCTCTCGAAGTGTCGGCCGAAAAGGGCAACCAGATTCTGGTGCCGAAGGGCTTCGCGCACGGCTTCGTGACGCTCGTGCCCGACACCGAGGTCCTGTATAAGGTCACCGACACCTATTCACAGGCGCATGACCGGTCGATCCGCTTCGACGATCCCGCCATCGGTATCGAATGGCCGTCATCGGCCGGCGGGTTCCAGCTTTCTGACAAGGACCTGAAGGCGCCGCTGCTGGCCGCCGCCGAGGTGTTTGCTTGATGAGGACAGCGGCATGAATTTTCTGGTGACAGGCGGTGCTGGCTTCATCGGTTCGGCGGTGTGCCGGCATTTGTGTGCCAACCCGGCCTATCGGGTGACCAATCTCGACAAGCTCACCTATGCGGGCAATCTGGCCTCGCTGCGGCCGATCGAGAATGCGCACAATTACCGCTTCGCTCATGCCGATATCTGCGACGAGAGGGCGGTGCTCGACATCCTCCACCGGGACGATATCGACATCGTCATGAACCTTGCCGCCGAGAGCCATGTCGACCGCTCGATCGACGGGCCAGGCACGTTTATCGAGACCAACATCGTCGGCACCTACAAGATCCTGAATTCCGCGCTGGAATACTGGCGCGGCCTGCCAGAGGACAAGAAGAGCCGCTTTCGCTTCCATCATGTCTCGACCGATGAGGTGTTCGGCGATCTTCCTTTCGATGGCGGCATGTTCGTCGAGGAAACGCCCTACGCGCCGTCTTCGCCCTATTCCGCCTCGAAAGCGGCCTCGGACCATCTGGTGCGGGCCTGGCACGAAACCTATGGTCTGCCGGTTGTGCTTTCCAACTGTTCGAACAATTACGGACCCTATCACTTTCCCGAAAAGCTGATCCCGCTGGTCATCCTCAATGCGCTCGATGAAAAGCCGCTGCCGGTCTATGGCGCCGGCGCCAATGTGCGCGACTGGCTGTTCGTCGAGGATCACGCGCGCGCTCTGGAACTTGTCGCAACCAGGGGACAGCCGGGCGAGAGCTACAATGTCGGCGGCAATTCGGAGCGGACGAACCTGGGCGTCGTCGAGACGATCTGCGATCTGCTCGACATCAGGCGGCCGCGGGCAGGCGGCAAGAGCCATCGCGACCTGATCTCTTTCGTCACCGACCGCCCCGGTCATGACCGCCGTTATGCCATCGACGCATCGAAGATCAGCCGTGACCTCGGCTGGGCGCCCAACGAGAATTTCGACAGCGGCCTGGCCAAGACCGTCGACTGGTTCCTGGACAACAAATGGTGGTGGGGGCCGATCCGCGAGCAGCGCTATGCCGGTGAACGGTTGGGCGAGGCACGCAAGGGGGTCGCATGAGGCTCGTTGTCACCGGACGCGAGGGCCAGGTTGCGGCAAGCCTTCTCGAGGCCGGCCAGGGACGTGCCGGCGTGGAGGTCATCGCCATTGGCCGTCCGGAACTCGACCTGGCAAAACCCGATACCGTCATCGACGCCATTGCGGCCGCGAAGCCGGACATCGTCGTGTCGGCTGCCGCCTACACGGCGGTGGATCAGGCCGAGGATGAGCCCGATCTGGCATTTGCGGTGAACGCCGTCGGTGCCGGCAAGGTGGCGGAAGCAGCAAGGCGGCTTGGCGTTCCCGTCATCCATCTTTCGACCGACTATGTCTTCGACGGCACCAAGGCTGGCTCCTATGTCGAAACCGACGCGCCCGCGCCGCGCAATGCCTATGGCGTTTCCAAGCTCGCCGGCGAACAAGCGGTGGCCGCCGCAAACCCGCGCCATCTCATTCTTCGCACCGCATGGGCATACAGCCCGTTCGGTCGAAATTTCGTCAAGACCATGCTGAAGCTTGCTGCCGACCGCGACGAGATCGCTGTTGTGGCCGATCAGTGGGGAAATCCAACTTCGGCGCTCGATATCGCCGACGCAATCCTGCATGCGGCGGCGATGATGCATCCAAATATGGGCTTTTCTTCATTTGGCGCGTACCATCTGGTGGGAACAGGCGAGACCAATTGGAGTGGCTTTGCCCGTCATATCCTGGACTCAAGCCGCCTGTTTGGTGGCCCTTGGGCGCGGGTACGGGACATTGCTACGACGGACTATCCGACCAAGGCGCGCCGGCCCGCCAATTCACGGTTGTCTACGGCAAAGTTCACCGCGACCTTTGGTTGGACGGCGCCGGAATGGCAGCAATCAACAAAAGAAATCGTATCTCGTCTCCTGGATGGTCAGACGGGACACGGCAGCAACGTGTGAACCGCCAGCGTCACGGAGAGTCTTGATGAGCGTTCAGTTATTCGTACCGAGTTTCCGCATCGAAGAATGTCTTGCGGGAATCCGTGAGTGCTTGGAAAAAGGATGGACCGGGCTAGGCTTCAAAACCGCCGAATTTGAAACGGCATGGAAGACCTACACGGGTCTTCCGCACGCCCATTTCCTGAACTCCAACACGGTCGGCCTTCATCTGGCGTTCCAGCTTTTCAAGTCCAAATACGGATGGGACGACGAAAGTGAGGTCATCACAACGCCGCTGACATTCGTTTCGACAAATCATGCTATTCTCTACGCGGGGCTTAAGCCGGTATTCGCGGATGTTGATGAATACCTCTGCCTCGATCCTCAAAGCGTGCTTGAGCGGATCACCGACAAAACGAAGGCGCTGATATTCGTCGGGATGGGAGGCAATGTTGGCCAGTATCAGAAGATATTGGAGATTTGTCGCGCGCGCGACATCAAGCTGGTGCTTGATGCGGCACACATGTCAGGTACCCGTGTCGACGGCAGCCACATTGGCGGTGATGCTGATGTGTCGGTTTTCAGTTTTCAGGCGGTGAAGAATCTTCCAACCGCCGATTCCGGAATGATCTGCTTCAAGGAAGCAGAAGACGATGAGCGCGTCCGCAAGCTCACTTGGCTCGGCATCAACAAGGATACCTACGCCCGGACTGCCTCCCAGGGGGCGTACAAATGGATGTACGACGTCGAGGAGATCGGGCATAAATATCACGGCAACTCGATCATGGCCGCGATTGCTATTGTCCAGCTGAAATATCTTGACATCGACAATTCCTTTCGGCGCCAGCTGGCGGTCTGGTATCGCCAGCATCTGGACGGCCACAATCATGTCAATGTCGTGCCTACAGCGCCAGGTTGTGAGTCTGCCCAGCATCTTCTCCAGATACGGGTTCAGAACCGCGACAATCTGATGCTTGCCCTCAACGAGCACGGCGTCTATCCGGGGGTTCATTATCGCGACAACACGGACTATCGAATGTATGCCTTTGCCGCCGGCACTTGTCCGAACGCCAAAGCAGCGAGCCAGGAAATCATTTCGTTGCCTCTCCACCTTCGTATGAGCAAGGCGGATGTCGATCTGATTTCCGACTTGGTTCTCAAATACGCTCAATGAAACCGCAAATCGCCCCTTTCGGAGACGGTACGATTGCCTTGAGGCTCGTGGAGCAGCGGGATCTCGAGACAATCCTCGACTGGCGCAACCGCGACGACGCACGTGTCTGGTTCAAGACATCTGACAAGCTCGCGTTCAACCGGCATCTCGCCTGGTACAACAGCTATCTCCAGAAGGATGACGATTTCTTCTTCCTAGTGGAGGTGGACGGACGCCCAGTCGGCCAATGTGGAATTTATGATATCGATCGCGATGCAGGAAGCGCCGAGATCGGGCGATTTCTCGTTGCCCCAGAAATGGCCGGAAGGGGTTATATCAGACGGTCGTGCGCTGAGCTCGCGCGTTTCGGAACACGTGTGCTCAACCTGTCCTATATTTTCCTTGAAGTGATGGAGCAAAATAAGAAGGCGATAGGACTTTATACTCGATGCGGTTTCATCGAAGAAAGCCGCTCCAACGGTTTGGTGCGCATGGGCCTCGCTGGAGGTGACGTTACATGATACCAACAGAACAGCTCTATAACGACGCACTGGCATCACTCAAGCTTTGGCGGGTCTGGACTTTTCTCGGCGTTCAAGACATCAAGGCGCGCTTCAGGCGTTCGTTTATCGGACCTCTATGGATTTTATTGAATCTCGCATTTTTCGTGGGTGGTGCCGGCTTTGTCTATGGCGTCATGTTCGGCCAGCCGATGGCTGATTTTTTGCCGTTCCTGATCACGGGTTTCGTCATCTGGGGGTTTCTGCTCTCTTCCTTCGTTGATGCCGGTGCAGCCTTCGTGGGCTCCGAAGGTTACATCAAACAGTTTTCATACCCAAAGCAAATTTATCTTTTACGTGCGCTGGTTTCATACTGCATTGTGTTGATGATCGGATTTTCGGCTATCATTCCGCTGCAGATATTCTTTCATAATTTTCATATTGCAGGCTGGGTGATGGCCGTGCCAGGGCTGGCGTTGCTATTGGTCGCCGCCCTCGGCCATATTGTGATTTCAGCGTATGTCGGAACGCGCTTCAGGGATTTGCCCTTTGCACTGGCTGGCATCCTTCAGGTCATCTTTTTCGTCACCCCAATCATGTTCCCCATCAAAGTGCTTCAGGCCAAGCATCTCGATTTCGTGTATCAATACAATCCTCTGTACTACCTGATAGACATCGTTCGCCACCCCATCCTTGAAGGTGGATTCCCTCCATCTGAAAGCTACGCCTTGGCGACATTATACGCTTTAGCGGTTTGGATTGTCGCGGCCGTGGTTGCCCGACGTCTCGACAACCGATTGGTTTTCCTGCTTTGACAGACCTCACTATCAACCTCGAGGGCGTAGGAGTCCGTTTTCAGGGCGAGCGCACCAATGGCGGCCTGAAAGACTGGCTTGTCGGCCGGCTGACTGGTCGAAAAGGGAACTTGTCCACTTATAGCGTGAATGCGCTCCATCAGTTGAATCTGAAGATCGGAAGCGGCGAGAGGGTCGGGCTGATTGGACTCAATGGCGCCGGCAAAAGCACGTTGCTGAAGGTCATGGCGAAGATTTACCCGCCCACGTCCGGAAAGGTCACTGTGCGGGGGCATGTGTGCCCGATGTTCGAGTTCGCGACCGGCTTCGAGATGAACCAATCCGGTTGGGATAACATCCGCATCCGTGGGCTCCTGCTCGGCATGTCGCCCGCGGAAATCGAGGAAAAATTGCTTGAGATTGGAGAGTTCACGGAGCTCGGAGAATTCCTGGATTATCCCGTTCGCACCTATTCAGCCGGAATGTTTGTCCGCCTCGCCTTTGCCGTGTCGACAAGCATCAATCCCGAGATCCTGCTGATCGATGAAGTGATGGGCGCGGGCGATATCCGCTTTGCGGACAAGGCCAAGCGCCGAATGTACGAATTCATGGAGCAAGGCAAGATACTTGTCTTCGCAAGCCATGCTCCGACCCTTCTGGAATCTTTTTGCAAGCGGACTATCTGGCTCGATGCGGGCGGGATTCGGATGGACGGAGAAACGTCAGAAGTCCTTGAGCGCTATTCTCGAGCCAATTTACCGGGCGCATGATTAAATGAATTCCGATGACATCGGTCAGACTGCTGACTTTGTCCGCGCTGATTGCCTACTTCGCAAAGCAGTCCATCGACCGTCGCCTGGTTGCCAGAAATCAGTGATCGAAATGTCTTAACGAATAAGCAGCACGCAACTGCGGCACGGCAAACCGCAGGCTCTAACCGAAATGACTTCTGCATGTCCGGCATGGTTAACATACTGATGGTAATTGAGGCGGAAATCGCCACCACTCATTTGCTTGAGCAAATTATGAAAGCCTGCGGAGTGCATGGCGTTGGCCACCGCGTTCAGTTGCTAGGCAAGCTTCAAATTGGCGATATCACGCCAGATACCATTCCTATGTTTGTACGATGCGCAGACCCTTTGGTTCTACCGTGGGCGCAATTGCTGGTCGACGCAAATAGGTCATACGCTTATTACATTGATGACAACTTCTGGCGCATCGTTGGACACACTCCGCTTGCGACATACTACCGGCACCCGATCATCAGAAAGTCCCTGGAATTTGCGATCTCCCATGCGGATGCCGTGATCGTTAACTCCAGCGAACTGTGCAGGTTCGTATCAAGTTTCAATGCTCGCACCGCTGTTCTGCCGACGTTTTTCGATTTTTCCCTTATTGACGGTGTGCAGCCGTCCTCTACAGACGAAATCCGGATCGGCTTTGCCGGAAGTCCCTCACGCATTGACGATCTAGATTTGATATCGCCGGTTATCGAGTTGATCCTGGAGAAATACCCAAAAACGATATTCGAGTTCGCTGGCGTTCTTCCAAAGGGTGTTTCGATTGGACCGCGTGTCCGCTTTTTTCCACATACCGGCGACTACAACGCTTACATTAAATTTCAAGCCACGAGAAATTGGGCGATAGGTCTAGCTCCCCTGATGGACCATGAGGCTAATCGCAGCAAGACCGACAACAAGTATCGTGAGTATGGTGCGTGCCATGTTGCTGGGATTTATTCCAATATTCCACCCTATAGCGATGTTGTGGAAAACTCAGTCTGCGGCTTATTGGTGGATGGTGCCCAGTCGTCTTGGTTCGACGCGCTTGCCGCTCTTATCGAGCGACCCGACAAGCGGACGATCCTAGCGAACAACGCCTTCGAGCATGTAAGGGCTCGCTATGACGTGTCACACGTTTCCCATGACTGGGCGCGATTTTTCAAACGGCTCGATGAGCGCCGATCACGAGATATCAGGCCACTTAAGCAAAGCAGTCTGGATTTGAAGAAATTCTACCGCCGGCTGGAACGACTTAAGATTCATCTTGCCGTTGTCTATCAGGAGGGTGGATGTCGTTTGGTCATTCAACGTATTGTAAGGAAAATACGGCCATCGCGATGAGGCTTTGGTCTCGCAGCCGGATAGGTATGACGATTGAGCGATCTCATGGTGGCCCCCGCCTGATTGGGGCAAAGGAGGTACTGTGCAAGAACATTCTGTTTTTCTGAAAACAGTCGTCGATCCCATTCAAGGTTGGTTAGTCCCGTACACCGCCATAAGGAGCATGGACCTGCTGGAGTGGCAAATTACCAACGGCGTGCGCGGCGGTTTGTTCGAGATCGGTGTTTTCTGTGGAAAATACTTGTCCGTCCTACTGCAATCGGCGAACGCAACGGGCGAGGCGATCGTCGGCGTCGATACATTCGAAGCGGTGCCGCAAAATCAGGTCTTGGACCTACTTGGCCGCAACGGCGCGAATTCCGATCGCGTGCAACTCATTCAAGGCAAGTCTGTCGATGTTTCGGCTGCTGATATTTTGGGTCGTCTCGATGGGGCCGCTCGCTTCATCAGCATCGACGGCTCACATGAAAAATCGGACGTGCTTAGTGACTTGAGGCTTTGTGATGAGATTTTGTCGGATCAAGGGATTATTTCCGCAGATGACTTCTTAAATTGCCTTTGCTTAGGCGTCACCGAGGCGATATTCGAATACCTCAAAGATCATAAATCAATAGTCCCATTCTGCTACTTACCGAACAAGCTATTATTGTGTCGGAAATCGATGGCGAGCACTTACACCTCAGTCCTGGAGCAAGCCAACAACCGGTCGCCATTCGACGGTATCGGCAAGCGTGTAGCCGAGACGGCAGCTCAAGATAGGTCGAAAATTTTTACAGCCATGGCCGGATCAAAGGTTCTTGTCTTAAGTTAGACTAGGCTATGTCGGCGCTATTTCTCTCAATTCATAATTTTATCAGGCAGAAAACCTGCCGGAGGTCGCAAAAATAGGAATTCTCGAGACCAACAGGCAGAAGATCACTCAGAAATCTGTCAAACTCGGTGAGCGTCTCTCGGTCAGCACCTCGGATTTCCAGTTCGAATTTCAAGTTTTCTTTTGGGTTTCTTGTGTCGCGTTGGATATAGAGTTTCCCGCCCGTCTGAAGTGAGAGGGCAAAGAGATCATAGGCGGAGAATAGATATTTGTCGCCGGTTCCGAATGTCGAAAGAAAAGCCATATCTTCGCGTAGGGCGCCGCTCCTCTGTTCCACATATTGTGTAAGCAGATCAATCTGGAGGAGTACATCGTCTGGCAATTTGACTGAGCGTCTGAACAGCTTCAGCGTCAGACATAAGAACATATAACTTTCCAGGCAAGGTTCAGTAAAGATCAGCACCCCTGGCGTCGCTAGTTTCTGATATAATGATTTAATGGCCGCCCGGTAATCCAGCACGTGGTGCAGAACCGAATGAGATTGGATGACGTTGAAGGCACCTTCTTTTATAAATAGCTCGTTTTGCGGATCGCAAAGAGCCGCGGCGACGATGGTATGTTTGCCGGTCGACCATTTCCGCAGGTTGATCTCCAGCTTCTCAACCAAAGAAGGGAAAACGTCTGTTGCAACGTATCCGATCGGTGTGATGGTTTGAAGGGTCCCGTAGGATAGCTGGCCGATGCCGGAGCCAAGCTCGAGGATGGTTGCGCTGTCTGGAACGATACCTGCCATTTGAATCATTGGTAGGTGAAACTGCTTGAAGAAACTTACGTTGTGCTCTTTCTCAGCTGCAAAAATCTGTCCTTCGAAGTCCGGTTCGCCCACGACGACGATATCGGAAATTGCGTCCTTTCCTTCCACTTTGATGCTTCGCGTACAAACGTCCGAGAGGCTGCGCATTGTCAGGTTCGCTTTCTAGAGAGTGCATCTGCTGATGTTCGGAAGGGGCGTCGTAGCACCGGGTATTTGGTGCCGAACTCGCGCAGAACTCGGCCAAGCCGCCAGTAGGTCGAGTTTTTGATTTCGTTCAATTCATAGAGGCTCGCGTCGTCGGATTGAACGAGCGAATTGGTTGTCATGGGGATCTCCGAAAGAAGACGCAGATAATCTAGGTCTCCGAAGGTGTCGTCTGAGTATTGCGAAAACGAATTGGCAGCATCAGAAATAGTTTCTTCGAATTCTGCGATGGATTTTCTTCCATCGAACAAGGCCAGAACCCGATTGCGCCCTTCCGCACCAATCCTGTCTTTCTTTTCTGTATCCTCAATCAATTCACGTATTTTTGAAGCAAGATCAACATGATCAGCGGCGTTAAAGAGAAGACCAGAAACGCCGTCTTCGATGATCTCTGGCAGACCGCCAGCTCTAGATGCGATGACCGGCGTTCCAATTGCCATCGCTTCTATTGCCACCATCCCAAACGGCTCGATAATCGATGGGACGACTGCGGCTAATGCGCGGCTGAGGCACGCTTCGGGCCTATCTGTCCTCCCATGAAAGACAGCTAGATCGTCCACCTGAAGCTTTTTTGACAAATCTTCCAGCCAAATACGAAGCGGGCCATCGCCATAGACATCGAGGCCGACTGGTATGCCTGAAGATTTGAGCAACGCAATGGCTCGAATGAGAACCTCAGTTCCCTTGTGGGCCTCAAGAGTGGTGAGCGTGCAAATTCTTGATGACCGGGCGCGACTGCCGTCCAATTTAGGGACTGTCGTCCAGTTGAGGATGGTTTTCGCTCGCTCACCCGGTACTGTCGTCTCGAAATATTGCCTGGTCCAATCCGAGCAGTATGCGACTGAGCGTGCGTGCTTGAGCAGAATGGAGTCAAACGTCTGCTTCATCAGGTCGTGAGTAGTCGCTTGCCCACCGTCCAAGACGCCATGAACCCACATCACATACGGCAACCCAGCAAGAATTGCTCCGATTGCAGGGCATAGGCTTGTCAAGGTATTTACAATCACGACGTCGGTTCGCTGCCGCCAGTAGAGATCGGCATACATGCTGGCGACTTCGAGAACGTGTTTCGTATAGTCAGACGCAAACTGGATCGGCTCGTAAACATACCACCGAAGTGGTGGAGATCGGCGCCACTGCACGTTCCGAGCACTCAGCAGGTTGCCAAGTGGGCCGCGGTTAGCATTTGGGATAAGAACGACCGGGTTGATTGTAGTGCTCCCGGTCAATCCGATTGCGAGGTTCGCGAGCATTTTCTCTGCGCCAGCTGTGTAGGGCGAATGAGAAACGAGCGTGACATTTAATTTTGCAGAGTTCATTAGATTAAGCCAGACGCGATAGATCTTATCAGATCAGCAAACTGGGGGGCCACGACCGTCGCATCGTAATTCTTGGCGACATCTGCTCTGGCGCTCGCATGCATTCTCAGGAGCTTCTTCTTGTCGAGCAGGGAAATTATCGGTGTTGTCCAATCATCAGGATCAGACACAAGAACTCCATTGATGCCGTCATCAATATGCCAGCTGTAGGGTTCTAGGTTCGAATAGACGCCGACTGCCCCGGCCGCAGTAATCTCAAGATATTTATTTGGGCATTTTGACCGTGAGGTTCGAGTGGCGTCCAGAGGTGCCAATAAGATGTCGGGGCTCGCCTCTCTTATCATCTGAGCGTACTGGATGTAGGACACCCCCGAGTATTCGATGGCCCTGGCGCCACTCATGAAGGCCCGCTGCTCTGCGGATAGATTTCCGAATATCAGCAGATCGACGTCGTCATGGGTCTTTGCTATTTGTGCAAGAGCTCTGAAAGCGCGGTCATCATATCGGTCTGAGCCCGAATACCCGATAACGAAACGCTTTGAATGACGTCTTGGCGTCTTTTCGAATAGAGCCAGATCAACGCTGTTCGGCAACGTGACAATTCTTTTTGCGTAAGGCGCGATGTCGTCGGCAAGCAATCTATTGTATGTAAGTACATAGTCCGCATGCTTGATGCCAAATACAAAATTCTTAAAGAATTGGGTTTCGGGTCCAAATATATTTCTATAAGGGTCTGGCCAGTCTTCAGCTACCGTGATCCAATTGTCGTCGATCATATAAATTGACGGGATATCTAGATCTTTGCACCAATCCAAGATTTGTCGAACCTGTTCGACCTTACATCTCGACAAAATCACCACATCGCTATTCTCAATATCTTCTCTTGTTACAAGATGGTCAAAAACAGGTTTGTATGTACCAAAGCCAGTGCCTTCAAGGTGCTTGAAATACGAGAAAAAACAGAGCCAGTTATGGTGATATTCCCAGAGTCCGCCGGTAATCGTAACTCGGAGAGGTCGGGAAGCAGAAGGTCCTGCGGCTCGCGCCAGCGAGGGGATGTGCCGACACAGATAGCTCGCGTCATCTGGAGCAAGGTCTTGGATGAAATTGCGTTCACGTTCTTGAGCGCTGGCTGCAAACAGGCCGCTCGCCATGTACCTGCGACGCATATCTTCGCTAACTGGGTAAGGTCTCGTGATGAATGGGGTACGACCATCGCTCGTTGAGCCGCCCTCGACCTTAATGATGCTAATCTCGTGGCTACAGGAAAGCCTGATCAGAGCGTCCCAACATGAAGCCTGTTGCACAAGGGGGGAAGGGTCGAAGCCGCCGATCTCGTCCAGAGCCGTTGCGGAGATAGCCAAGTCGGAAAGTGACAAAAATGGGCAATTGAGTACCCATCCGTGAAGCTGCGATTTGGGGATGTTCCCAACAAGCCCATATCGCCCGTTGGAAGATGTATCTGATAATGCGATAGACTGGTTATTCCGGGTGGCGGTTCTGCTCGCTTCGAGAAGGACCGGAAGGCGACGTACGTCCCAGGCAAGTTGCGGACCCAAAAAAATGAGTCGATGGCCGACCGCGATTTTTCTCCCAGCGTTGAACAGCACGGCTGGCAACTCGTTCTCGGATATGACCTCACAAACTCGAACGCGCCGAAAGTAGGAAGGCAAGGACTGAAGGGCCGGTATTGTTTTCCACTGGGGATCACTGAAAACGACGATCAATTCGACGTCATTGTCAACCTTTCCGACTATCGGACGAAGGATATCCGCAATTCGGCTTACGAAACCTCGACCGGAACTCAAGCGCCCTAGTAATATTAGAACAATCGAAAGTGCGCATTGGGTGCTGGCGTAGTCCTCGAAGATTGGTTTTTCCCGCAGCATTCTAGCTCCCTTGGAGGCCTGAAACATATTCACCGGACGTTCTTGCGTAAAGGGCACTTCGCGATGAGGCGTGAATGGGGTTTGCCGCAACCCTTAATCGATAAGATCAGCGACGTCAGCTAGGCGGATAAGCAAAAATTGTAAAATTTGGACCCCAGTTGTCCTTTCAAATCCTCGGCCGCACATGCCCCAAAAAAACATCTAGCTATGCCTTCCCGCCCGCAGTATGCGATACAAGACGGCGGGGGCCGGGGATGGCACTTGAGTAAGGTGATCGGCCGCGAAGTATCTTCGTGTTCGCACTTTTTCTGGTGTTCATATCCGTGAGCCTGGAGTCTAGTGCCATCCAATGAATTCTTACCTCGAATCAGTATTCGGGCTCCGGCCACAGATGCGGCGTGCCTTCATCATGGTCCAGGACGTGGTCATGGTCCTGGTCGCCGTGGCGCTCAGCCTCGTGCTTTCGCGGTCGAATCTCTCGTTCGAAGCGCTCTCCAACGAGGGTCTGGCAACCTGGGCTGGCATTGTTCTCATCAGCCATTTGCTATTCAGATATTGTGGCCTCTACACGACCGTCTGGCGTTTTGCCTCGACGCCGGACTTTTTCAACATCCTGAAGAGCTGCGCGATTTTGACGCTCACGCTTTACGTGGTTTCGCTGCTGGTTCGTTCTTTCCAGCCTGTGGCTGGGCTCAACGAGCGTCAGTTCATCGTCTTCTTCCTCGTCTCCTTCACCGTCATATCGGCGCCGCGGCTGTTCTACCGCTTCCTGCGCGACGGCGCGAGCTGGGGCATTCTAGGCGGCAAGACCGACAAGACGCAGGCCAAGCGAGCATTGTTCGTTGGCCGGCTCGGCGAGGCCGACCTGATCATTCGCTTCACGCGCACGGCGCAGCCGGCGGACTATTCCATCGCGGGCATCATGGCGACCGAGCGCGGCGCGCCGTTGGGGACGCGGATTCAAGGTGTTCCCGTGGTGGCGACCCGGCCGCGTCTGATCGATGTCCTGGAAGACTACGCGACGGGCACCAAAAGCCTGGACTTGCTGATTTTCGGCAGCGGCGCCGAACACGAGATCGAGGAGTATTCGGAACTCGTCCGCGTTGCCCGGCACGGCGACATAAATGTGGTGCAATTCTCAGGTCTTTCGGAGCTGGAACAGCACGGAAAGCTGGTTCTCGACACCGTCGAGATGGAAACGATCCTGCGGCGTCCGACAGTCGCGTCCGATATCGAGCGCATCAGCGCCTTTGTGGGCGGCAAACGCGTTCTGGTGACGGGCGGCGCGGGCTCGATCGGCCAAACCCTGGTCAAACGGTCGCTGCAACTGGGAGCGGAGGCGGTGCTGGTCGCCGACAACTCCGAGTTCGGCATTTTCCAGCTGAGCCAGTATATTGACGAAAAGGACCACGACCGTCTCAAGGTCCGTATCGTCGATGTCGCGGACCGACGCCAGATAACGCGTGTCGTCACGGAATTCCGGCCGGACATCATCTTTCATGCCGCGGCGCTCAAGCACGTTCCGCTGCTCGAGGAAAACTGGGATTCGGCCATCCAGACCAACATTTTCGGAACACTCGTCTGTGCCGAGGTCGCCGCCAAATGCGGTGTTGCACAATTTGTCCTGATATCGAGCGACAAGGCGGTGGATCCGACATCGGTGCTTGGCATGACAAAGCGGGCCGCTGAACAGATCGTCAGCGCCTTGCACGGGGCGCCAGCAGGCGAGCCGGGCGGGCGTGGCTCCGCCACCAAATTCATAGCTGTGCGGTTCGGCAATGTCTTTGGCAGCAATGGTTCGGTGGCGACCATATTCCAGGCGCAGATCGAGGCTGGGGGACCCGTCACCATCACCGACCGGCGCATGACACGCTATTTCATGACCGTGGCCGAAGCCGTCGATCTTGTCATCATGTCGGCGACCGATGCCGCGTCCAGGCACAGCGGAGACGATTATGCCGTCTATATGCTCGACATGGGCAAGCCGGTGCCGATTCTTGAAGTGGCCGAAACGATGATCCGCATGTCAGGAAAGAGCCCATACAAGGACATTGCAATCCGGTTCACCGGCATAAGGCCGGGCGAAAAACTCCACGAAACGCTGCATGGCGAAGACGAGGAACTCGTCGAACTCGGCATTTCGAAGATTTTTGGCCTTAGCACGGACGTCGTGGAATGGTCGGATGTCCAGATCGCGCTCACGGCCCTGCAGCAATCGGCGAAAAACCAGGACAAGGCTGCCGCGCTCGCCGTGCTGGCAGGCCTTGACCGCGCCAAGAAGGCCCGGGGGAGCATTCATCAGGGCGCGATCCCGAAAACGGCCGGGCAGGCGAGCTAGGCCCGATTCAGAATTCAGAAAGCGATCTTGCCCGTGAGCAAAGCAGATCTGCGCGTCGCGGTCCTGATGGGCACGAAGGATGGCGCTGCCTTCATCGATGAACAGCTGCAGTCCCTGCTCGCGCAGTCGCACCCTCTGGTCGACCTGTGGATATCCGACGATGGTTCCATCGATGGCACGACCGCCATCATCGAGACATGGAAATCGCGCTGGCCCAAGGGTCGAATGACCCTCGTGGAGGGGCCGCGGCAAGGCTTCGCCGCCAATTTCCGATCGATGATCCTCGATCGACGCATCGATGCGGACTGCTATGCCTTCTGCGACCAGGACGATATCTGGGAGCCCGACAGGCTGGAGAGCGCCATCCGCTGGATGCAGGCCCATGACGCAAAGACCCCACTGATGTTTTGCTCGCGAACCGCGACCATGACCGAAACGGGAAGCCTTGTCGGCCATTCGCCGCTCTTTGCCCGGCCGCCATCCTTTCGCAACGCGCTTGTGCAAAGCATCGCCGGCGGCAACACCATCCTGCTCAACGCCGCGGCACGCGACCTGCTGGCCAGGGCCTCCGCGCGGACCGGGTTCGTCAGCCACGACTGGTGGGCCTATCTCATCGTGACCGCCGCCGGCGGCGGCGTCCGCTACGATCCACGGCCGCTGGTGCGCTACCGGCAGCACGCGGCAAACCTGGTCGGCGCCAACGTGTCGTGGCGAGCAAGGGTTTCCCGGCTTGGCCGCCTGTTCAAGGGTGAGTTCGCCGGCTGGACGGATCTCAACCTTGACGGTCTTGCCGTCAATCGCGACCTCCTGACCGAGGACGCGGCGGCATGCCTCGACCTGTTCACCAGCGGGCGGCAGGGCGGTCTCTTCCGCCGCTTGGCAGCCTTGCGCAAAAGCGGTGTCTATCGGCAGACTCTTTCAGGGACCCTGGGGCTCTATCTCGCTTTCATCCTGGGACGCATTTGAGCATCGAACAGCTGCGTGGCGCGCTTGGTCAGGAGATGAGCTCATGCTACGTCGACGGGCTTGGCCTGCGGCGTTGCCTCGGGACTTTCGCAGGGAGCATTATCGGCCGTTCATGAAGGCAGCCAAGCACATCTTCGATCTTGCCGGTGCGGTTCTGCTGCTGGTGGCCACATCTCCTGTTTTGATGCTGGCCGTCCTTGCCATCAGGGCATCGTCGCCCGGTCCGGCTATTTTTTCGCAGACGCGGGTCGGCCGTGACGGCCTGCTTTTTCGCTGTCACAAGTTGCGCACGATGTATGTCGGCACGCCATCATTGCCCTCGCATGAAGCGCCGGCGAATTCCGTGACATCGGTTGGAAGGGTCTTGCGGAAGTTCAAGCTCGATGAGCTGCCGCAGTTCTGGAACGTCCTGAAGGGCGAGATGAGCCTTGTCGGGCCGCGCCCCTGCCTGCCGACCCAAACGCAATTGATCGAGTGTCGCAGGCGGCTGGGCGTGTTGGCGGCACTACCGGGCATAACCGGCCTGGCCCAGATCAAGGGCATCGACATGTCGAACCCGGAGCTTTTGGCGCAAACGGATGCCGCCTATCTCCGCACGGCGTCGTTCTGGCTCGACCTTCGGATCCTGCTTGGAACGCTCTATCGAAGCTGAACAGACCATGATCCCCAAAAGTGGAAGCCGGTTTTTGGGAAAGATCATGGTCAGACAAAAAGCCATGATCCCCAAAAGTGGAAGCCGGTTCTGGGAACGATCAAGGTCAAACAAGACGTCAGGATTTACTGAGCCGCGCTAGCTCGGCCAACCGCTCCAGCGTGGCGGTTTCAGGCGCCCAGCCCTGCGATACCAGCAGGGCAGGGTCGCATATCTGAGTCGCGGTCAGGCTGTCCCAAAACGCTCGCTTGCCCAGCCCGCTTGCTGCCGGCCGTATCAGGC
>NZ_RZRQ01000280.1:0-7684 GCF_003997785.1 Mesorhizobium sp. M7D.F.Ca.US.004.01.2.1
CGTTTGAACTCATCCCTGGTCTCCCTTTGCTGATGGTCCGGTGCCGTTGGCTGGACCGACATGTCTTTCCAGCCACCACAGAATGCGGGCGGCGCTATCGATGTATTCGGGATAGCCGCGCAGGCTGTGTCCGGCATTCGGATAGATGACGAGCGCGCTCGGCGCCCCCGATCTCAGCGCCGCGAAATGGCATTCTTCGGCCTGGCCGGGCGGTGTGCTCTTGTCGATGGCGCCGGCCATGATCAGCGTCGGCACGATCTTCTTCTGTTTGTGGAAGGCAGGGCTTCGCGAAAAATAGTCACCACCGGATTCCCATGGCGACGTCGTCAGCATGATCTCGTCGAATTCGGGGATTTGCGATGTCCGGTGCTGGCTGTACCAGTCGCCGACCGGAGAGATCGGTATCGCCGCTGCGAAACGATCTCTTTGCGAAGGTAGCCATGCCGACATGAAGCCGCCATAGCTGGTGCCCGTCACGGCGACGCGCGCGGCATCCACCAGACCCCGCTCGATCAACGCGTCGACGCCGCTGATGATATCCTGAGCGTCGGCGCCGCCCATATCGCCCTTCACCGCGCGGGCAAAGTCGTCGCCGCGTCCGGTGCTGCCCCTGGGGTTGGGGAAGAGGACCGTCCAGCCGCGGCTGGCGAGAATGGCGCCGGCGCGCGACCGGCCAAGCCAGCGGTTGCGGTGCGCGGAGACCGGGCCGCCATGGACATCGACCAGCAGCGGTGTCGGGCCGGTGACCGCCTGTGGCCGCACCAGCCAGCCCTGGATCTTCAGCCCGTCCGGCGCGGTCCATTCAACCGGCTCGGTCGTGCCGCACGGTGCCGTGGCGCCGGCGGCACCTTGTGCCGCCAGCGAGGCCAGTTCGACAATTGTGCCGTTGGTCTCTTCGGCCAGGAACGGGGCGCGCGACCAGGATTCGGCGATGAACAGCGAGCCCTTGTCACCGATCGGACTGGACGCGGGCACCCACTCGCCATGGGTGAGTTCACGCGACGCCCAATGTTGCGTGGCAACCGAGCGCTCGAGTGAGAAATCTCCGCTTGCCGTTTCGGGACCGCGCGCGCCGGCGAAATGGATCGTCGTCGTCGAGCGCCATTCGATCGACGTCACATCGATGCCCAGCGTGTCCGCCGTTGCAACGTCGCCCGTCGTCACGTCGAGAATGGAAAGCAAGCCTGAAACCAGTCCGCGATCGCTGCAGAAGGCCTGCACGAACGCGACCTTGTCGCCGCTCGGATTGCCTCTGACGCAGCCGATCTGGTCCCGCGGCGTGTGAACGATCCGTGCCTCACCCGAGCCGGCGTCGACCAGTGCCAGCCGCGCCCTGTACCAGCTGCCTTCGCTGTGATCATCACTGACCAGTGCCGCGATGCTGTCCTTGCCGGACCAGCTTGCTTCCCAGACATTCAACGGCGGTGCCGTGAGCTGGCGCGCAGCGCCCTCAAGATCCCATATCCACAGGGTGCGCCACAAATCCTCGCCTTCGCCGAGCCGCACCTCGGGCAGCCAGGCCTCGGCTTCAGCGGGCTGCTTCTGGGCGTAGCCGCCATGGATGCCGGCAAGGTCCGCGGCGGCGCCGGCAACCACGAGAAGAAGCCTTTTGCCGTCCGGCGACCAGTCAATCTGCTCGATGCGCCCACGCAAGGCGACGCTCGCGACAACGGCGCCGCCTGATCTCGTCTCGATCAGGTCCGTCGCAGGACCTTCACCCTGGCAGGCGAATGCCAGCAGTCTGCCGTCGGGCGACAAGCGGATCTGACGCGCTTCCCTGTCGCTGAGGCGCTTGATCGCGCCACTGCCGCGCTCGACCTGGTAGAGCCTGCTGCTGGTTCCGCCCTCGATCGGTCCTTCGAAACTCTGGCCGATAAAATAAAGCTGCCCAGCACCCTGATGACCACACAGCGAGCGGCCGCCGAAAACATGTCCGGGTGCGCCCAGAAGATCGCTGTAGAACCTGTGGACGGCTTCGAATTCCACTGACGAGCGAAAATCCCGTTGCATCGAATACCCTCACACAAGGATGCGTTCAGGACCCGTCGCGCATCCATTCGCTGGAGCCGCGCCGCATTGTCCAAATGGCAGCGACGGCGACCATACAGGCTCATTCCGGACTGTCTAGACACATGTGTCTGTGGCCTGATACTTGATGCGCACTGCATCTGAATCGCACGTCCGGAACGCCGCTTGATCCGGTCTTCCGTCGTGTTGGTGTTGCCGAGAGAGCGAGGAAAAGTGAGCGTTTCGACTGCCGCCAAGGCCATTTTCGACAGTGAAATCATTTGGGATGCGCATTCCGGCTTCATGCCGGACCCAGCCGCGGACCTGAACAATCTGCAGATCTGGCGTGACGCCGGCATCAACTATCTGTCGATCGATGTCGGCTTCGACCTGTTGCCCTGGGAGCAGACAGTGCGGACCCTGGCGAATTTCCGCCACTGGATCCTTGCCAATCCTGAGCACTACACGCTGGTCTCCTCCGTCGCGGAAATCCGCAAGGCCAAGCTCGAGGGCAAACTGGCGATCACCTTCGACATCGAGGGCATGAACGCGCTCGACGGCCGCATTGAGATGGTGGAGTTCTATCACCATCTGGGCGTCCGCCAGATCCTGTTTGCCTACAACAGGAACAACCTCGCCGGCGGCGGTTGTCACGATGTCGAGACCAACCTGACGGCGTTCGGCCGCCAGGTCATCGACGAGATGAACCGTCTCGGCATGTTCGTCGACGTCACTCACACCGGCTACCGCACCTCGATGGAGGTGATGGAGTACTCCAACAGGCCGGTCATCTTCTCGCACTCCAACGCCAAGGCCCTGTGCGGCCATGGCCGCAACATCACCGACGAGCAGATCAAGGCCTGCGCGCGCACCGGCGGCATCGTCGCGATCGTCGGGCTCAATCGTTTCCTGGGAGAAGGACGGACGGACTCGGACAGGCTGGCTGACCACATCGAATATCTCGTCGATCTGGTTGGTCCAAATCATGTCGGCATCGGACTGGACTACGCCTTTCCGGTAGACTTCAAAGGCATTGACCGCATCATTTCCGACAACCCGCAATTCTGGCCCAAGAGCGAATATCCGGAGGGGGCGACAAGCTACTCGGCTCCAGGTCAGATGCGCGAACTGACCGAGGTTCTTCTCCGCCGTGGCCAGTCCGAGCAGACCGTGCGCGACGTCCTGGGCGGCAATTTCATGCGCCTGGCGGCTGAAATCTGGAAGTGACCGGCGGCGGAGAGGCGCATCTCCGCCTCAGCACTTGATCCAGATCCCACCGAATGGCGGGCCAGGCCGCGCCATGTGGGCGATCACATTTCGCCCGCCCGCCTGCCAAAGTCGACGCGCCGGCGGGGTCGGAACAGATGTCGAGATTTTCCGCAAGATCGTCCGTATCCAAGATTCGGACGTGCCGGCAAAATTTTCGCTAGACATGTGTGTCTATTATTAGCAGTTTTAGCCGAACGACACATTCGGCCCGGCTTGGAGAATGGCCAGCGGCCTGAAAAACAAGACTACGAAAAACAGCAGAGGGGTAGAGCATGTCCAATCTAGCCGACACTAGGGTTTCCCGCCGCAGCCTGCTTGCCGGAGCCGGCGCCCTTGGTCTCGCATCAATGGTCAATCCACGGGTTTCCTGGTCGAGCGACGGTCCGATCCTGAAGGTGCGCTCCTATGCCGACATCCAGACGCTCGACCCCTGCTTCCGGCTGGCAGCACCTGAAGGCGACATCACCAGCGTCATCTTCGCCGGCCTCGTTGTCACCACGCCGGGCGACAGCTGGGGCTGGCGGCCGATGGCGGCAGAGACGATCAAGCAGCTCGATCCGCTGACCGTCGCCTTCCAGCTGCGCGACAATATCGGCTTCACCGATGGCTACGGCCAGATGACGGCCGAAGACGTCAAGTTTTCGATCGAACGCATCGCCGACCCCGCCAACAAGAGCCCCTATTCCGGCGACTGGGCCACGCTCAAGGAGGTCGAGGTCAAGGACAAGCTGTCTGGCCTGATCCACCTGAAGCAGGCCTTCGCGCCGCTGTGGACGTCGACCTTGCCGACGCCGTCCGGCACCATCCTGTCGAAGCGCGCCATCACCGAACTCGGTGGCAAGATGGGCGTCAAGCCGGTGGCCCAGTCGGGTCCCTACATCCTGAAGGAATGGCTGCCCAAGCAGCGCACGGTGCTGATCCGCAATCCCGACTGGAAGTACGAGCAAGGCGCCTTCGCGGAAATCCACATCCATCCGATCGAGGACGAGAAGACGGCCGAACTCGGCTACGAAGCCGGCGACCTCGATTACACCTGGACCGCGGTGTCCTCCATCTCGCGGCTGAAGCAGACGCCGCCGCCGAAGACGACAGTGGTGGAGAAGCCTTCGCTGGCCTTTGTCTGGCTCGGCATGAACCAGGATGTCGCTCCCTTCAACAATCCCAACATGCGCCGCGCGGTTCAGTACGCGGTGGACCGCAAGGCGGTGGTCGATGCCGCCTATTTCGGCGCCGCCGCCACCGCCACCGGCATCATCGCACCCGGCCTGCCCGGCCATCGCGAGAAGAACCTTTTTGATTTCGACCCGGACCGCGCCCGCGACATGATCGCCAAGGAGGGGCTGGCCGGCACGACGATCACGCTCGACATTCTCAACAAGACCGAGCGCCTGACCGCAGCCCAGGTCGTGCAGTCGAACCTGCAGGATGTCGGCCTCACCGTGGAGATCAAGCAGAACGACAGTGGCACCTTCTGGACGCTTGGCGCCAAGGAAGGCGACTACTGGAAGAAGCTGCAGATGATCGTCAGCCGCTTCTCCATGCAGCCAGACCCGAGCTGGGCGACTGCCTGGTTCACCCGCGACCAGATCGGCGTCTGGAACTGGGAGCGGTTTTCCAGCGAGGAGTTCGACAAGCTCAATGCCGAAGGCATGGTCGAGCTCGATGCGGCGAAACGCGATGTCATCTACAAGAAGCTGCAGGACCTGATGGAGGAGAACGGCAATTACGTTTTCCTGACGCATGAGGTCACCGGCATCATGAATCGAGACACGCTTGTGGCCGGCCTGAAGCCGAATGGCGAACCCGTGTTCACCGATTTCAAACCGGCATGATATCGGCGGGCGGGGCTCGTCCCCGCCAAAGACCGTCCCACAGGTACCGAAAATGATCCGCTACGCCCTCAAGCGTCTGTGGCTTGGCGCCATCATCATCAGCGTCGCCATGATGATGATGTTCGCCATGGTTTACCTCATTCCCGGCGACCCGGCCTCCGTCGCGCTGGGGCCGCGCGCAACGCCGGAGATGATGGAGGCGCTGCGCGTGCGCATGGGCCTCGACCAGCCGGTGTGGCGGCAGTTCCTGCACTTTTACGGATCGGTCCTGCGCGGCGACCTGGGCACCGAGGTTCTGTCGAACCGGCCGGTGCTGGACGTGGTGATGGAACAGCTTCCGTTCACGCTGGCGCTGGTGGTCGGCGGCATCACCTGGTCAGTGGCGCTCGGCATCCCGCTTGGCTGCATCGCAGCGGTGCGGCGTGGCGGCTTTGTCGATCAGGTGATCGGGGTGCTGTCGGTGGCGATGATCGCGGTGCCGTCATTCGTCGTCGCCATCTATTCGCTGCTGGTGTTTGCGGTCGCCCTGCAATGGTTGCCGGCGATCGGCGCCGGCGAACCGGGCGACCTCGCCAGCCGGCTCCAGCACCTCATCTTGCCATCGCTGGCGGTCGGCCTTGGCTGGATCGGCTACATCTCGCGCATGGTGCGCGCCTCGATGCTGGAGACGCTGGAAGCCAGCCATATCCGCACAGCGCGCGCCTTCGGTCTGACCGAGCACAGAATCGTCTATACCTACGCGCTGCGCATCGCCGTGCTGCCGACGATCACCTTGCTCGGCGTCGGCATCGGCCACATGCTGTCGTCTTCCGTCTTCGCCGAAATCGTCTTCGCCCGCCCCGGCATAGGCAAGCTGGTCTACGAGGCGATCTCGGTGCGCAACTACCCCATCGTCTCCGGAGCCGTGCTGGTCACCACGGTCTTCTTCGTCCTCGTCAACGTAGCGGCTGACATCCTGGTCGGCCTATTGGATCCCCGTGTCAGATCAAGTTTCAACTGAGCTGCCATCCCGCAGCTTCCGTCTCGGCATGATGTGGCGCACCGTGCGCCGCATCATGCGCGAGCCGCTGGGCGCCATCGGCCTGACGCTGGTGACGGTGGTGGTACTGTCGGCAGTGTTTGCCAGCGCCCTGACCAGCTATGCGCCGAGCAAGATATCGCCGGCCGAACGCTTCGCTCCGCCAAGCCTCCTGCACCTGCTCGGCACCGACCATCTCGGCCGCGATCTTCTGACCCGCGTGCTGTACGGCGGCCGCGTCGCGCTTTTGATCGCGCTCGGCGCGACGGCGGTGTCGCTGGTTGTCGGCGTCGTGCTGGGGCTGATCGCCGGCTATGGGCCGCGCTGGCTCGACAATGTGCTGCTGCTGATCTTCGACGCGGTGAAGAGCTTTCCAACCGTCATGCTGGCGCTGACGCTGGTCACCCTGTTCGGCCCCTCCCTCTACGCGGTGGTGCTGGTGGTGATGCTGGTCAACGTACCGGGTTATGCCCGCATCATCCGAACCCAGACGCTGGTGCTGAAGTCAGCCGAACATGTCATGGCGGCGCGCTCGATGGGCGCAAGTGCGGGCCGCATCCTGCGTGTCCATATCCTGCCCAACATCATCGGCCCGATCCTGATCCTGATATCGATGGACATTCCCGTGGTGGTGGCGATCGAGGCCGGAATGAGCTTCCTCGGGCTCGGCGTGCGGCCGCCGACACCGAGCTGGGGCGCGATCCTCAATGACGGCTTCGCCAACATCCGCGATTCCTACTGGATCGTGATTGCCGGCGGCCTGCCGATCGTGCTGACGACGCTCGGCTTCACCTTCTTCGGCGAGACGCTGCGCGACCTCTTCGACCCCCGGCTGAAGGGACGCTCATGACGGTTCTCGAGGTCAAGAATCTGAGCGTCGCCTTCCACACCGAGAGCGGCCGGCTGGAGGCGCTGAAGCAGGTGAGTTTTTCCGTGCCGTCCAATCGCAGCGTCGGCGTGGTCGGCGAATCCGGCTGCGGGAAATCGACACTTATCAACGCCATTCTCGGCCTGCTTGCCGACAATGGCGAAATCACATCGGGCGAGATCGTCTTCGAGGGCGACAAGGACCTTGCCCGGCTCGACCCCACGGCGATGCGCGGCCTGCGCGGCTTGAGGATCGCCACCGTGTTCCAGGATCCGATGGGCGCGCTCAACCCGGTGCTTTCGGTGGGGCGGCAGATGCGCGACATCCAGTATCGTTCGAGCCTGTCGAAGCGGGACAAGGATGCGCGCTCGGTCGCCATGCTGCGCAAGGTGCGCATTCCAGATCCGGAAAGCCGGCTGACACAGTATCCGCACGAGTTCTCCGGCGGCATGAAGCAACGCATCGCCATCGCCATGGCGCTGATGATGGAGCCGGCGCTGCTGATCGCCGACGAACCGACGACGGCGCTCGATGCGACGCTGGAGGTGGCCACCATCGAACTGCTCAAGGATCTGCAGCGCGACATCGGCTGCTCGGTGCTGTTCATCTCGCACCATCTGGGGGTGATCGCCGAACTCTGCGACGAGATGATCGTGATGTATGCCGGCGAAGTGGTGGAGAGCGGCACGA
>NZ_RZRQ01000281.1:0-7677 GCF_003997785.1 Mesorhizobium sp. M7D.F.Ca.US.004.01.2.1
TTTTCTTTTGCGTTTTGGCGGTTTTGAGCCCCCGCCGCAAGATGCGGTCGAGTTCGCCGAGAAATCGCGAACGGTCCTGCGGGGCGAAGCTGGCATTGTAGCCCTTGCTTTCGCCGGTCTCGCGCAAGTGCTGCTTGAGATCGCGCATCGCCACCGCCATGCCGATCGTTTCCGGCGTGAAGGGGCGCCCGGTCGGTCCAAGCACGTGCGCGCCGAGTGCCACCGCGCGGGCGGCAAGCGGAATGTCCGCGGTGATCACGATGTCGTTGGATTTTGCGTTTTCGACAATCCAGTCGTCGGCGGCGTCGGCGCCCTTGGACACCACGACGTTGCGGATCATCGGGTCGCGGGAGGGGCGCAAGCCACCATTGGAGACGTAAGTGACGACGACGCCATGGCGCTCGGCGACTTTTTCGACCTCGGCTTTGACCGGGCAGGCGTCTGCGTCGACGAGAATGGCGGGTGAGGGCATTGTCTCTCCAGAACGAGCAGGGGCCGGAAACTTGTCCGGCCCCATACCTGAAATCTCACGACTGTCAGGCCGGCAGTGCGCCGGACTTCTTCGCCGTCCAGGTCGCGATATAGTCCATCAGGCCGGGGTTGAGGCAGTCATAGGGCTCCAGTCCGATTGTCTTCAACTGCGCACGGATGCCGTCCATCCGCTTTGGATCGACGCCGGACTCGATGATCGACGAGACGAAAGCGGTGAAGCCCGGCGGCGACCAGCCGTCCTCCTCGAAGCGCTCGGGATGGATGAAGGACAGGCCCTTGAACGGGTGGTCGCGCTCGACCGGTCCGTGCATGTGGACGCCGCAGCCGGTGCAGGCATGGCGCTGGATCAGCGCCGAGGGGTCCACCACCTTGAGCTTGTCGCCGTTCTCTGTGACGGTGACGTCGCCGGTGCCAGCCACGGCAACCACCGAGAACACCGCGCCTTCCGGCTTCCAGCATTTGGTGCAGCCGCAGGCGTGGTTGTGGGCGATCTGCCCCTTGACCTTCACCTTGACCGGTTTGCTGGTGCAAGCACAGACCAGCGTGCCGCCGGCAAAGCTCGCGCTCTCCTTGGGCAGGCCGTTGTCGATTTTCGGATGCAGTTTCTCCGCCATTCTTTTCTCCTCCCAGTTGTGAACCACAGAGGTCGCTGGCCGGTCGGTCGGCGGCTTGTGGCTTTCCTCAGTAAACGACGACGCTTCGGATCGACTTGCCCTCATGCATGAGGTCGAACCCTTTGTTGATGTCTTCCAGTTTCAGCAAATGGGTGATCATCGGATCGATCTGGATCTTGCCGTCCATGTACCAGTCGACGATCTTCGGCACGTCGGTGCGGCCGCGCGCGCCGCCGAAGGCGGTGCCCATCCAGGTGCGTCCGGTGACCAGTTGGAACGGCCGCGTCGAGATTTCCTGGCCGGCGCCGGCGACGCCGATGACGACCGACTTGCCCCAGCCGCGATGCGAGGCTTCCAGCGCCTGACGCATGACCTTGGTGCTGCCCGTGCAGTCGAATGTGTAGTCGGCGCCGCCGATCTGGTCGGCGCCGCGCTTGGTCATGTTGACGAGGTGGGGGACGACATCGCCGTCGATCTCCTTCGGATTGACGAAATGCGTCATGCCGAATTTCTCGCCCCAGGCCTTCTTGTCGTTGTTCAGGTCGACGCCGATGATCATGTCGGCGCCGGCAAGCTTCAGGCCCTGGATGACGTTGAGGCCGATGCCACCGAGGCCGAAGACCACGGCAGTCGCGCCTTGCTCGACCTTGGCAGTGTTGATGACCGCACCGATGCCAGTGGTCACCCCGCAGCCGATGTAGCAGATCTTGTCGAAGGGTGCGTCCGGGTTGACCTTGGCCAGCGCGATCTCGGGCAGCACGGTGAAGTTGGAGAAGGTCGAGCAGCCCATATAGTGGAAGATCTTGTCCTTGCCGATCGAGAAGCGCGACGAGCCGTCGGGCATCAGGCCCTGGCCCTGCGTGGCGCGGATAGCGGTGCACAGATTGGTCTTGCGCGACAGACAGGACGGGCACTGCCGGCATTCCGGCGTATAGAGCGGGATGACATGGTCGCCCTTCTTGACGGAGGTGACCCCTTTGCCGACATCGACCACCACACCGGCGCCCTCATGGCCGAGGATGGCCGGGAACAGGCCTTCGGGATCGGCGCCCGACAGCGTGAATTCGTCGGTATGGCAGATGCCGGTCGCCTTGATCTCGACCAGCACCTCGCCCTCGCGCGGACCGTCGAGGTCGACCTCCATGATCTCCAGCGGCTTTCCGGCGGCGACAGCGACAGCGGCGCGGGTTTTCATCAGGCAATTCCTCCAGAGGCGATTTTTGCGCAAGCTTTCAGGTTTTGCCTTGGCGATCAACAGCTAGCTGGTTCCAGGCTTGGGCCAGCATGGAGAATTCTAATCCAAATCGATTGAAAGACCGCGATTGACCCGGCCGGCTTGACCACGCCAGCACAGGCCATAAAAGGAACGGCCGACCCGAGGGATGACATTCCGCATGTTCACCAAAATCCTGATCGCCAACCGTGGCGAGATCGCCTGCCGCGTCATCAAAACGGCGCGCAAGATGGGCATCGCCACGGTTGCCGTCTATTCCGATGCCGACCGCGATGCCGTGCATGTCGAGATGGCCGACGAGGCGGTGCATATCGGGCCTTCGCCCGCGGCGCAAAGCTATCTCATCCCTGAAAAGATCATCGCCGCCTGCAAGGAGACAGGCGCTCAGGCTGTGCATCCCGGCTACGGGTTCCTGTCCGAGCGGGCGGCCTTCTGTGAGGCGCTGGAAGCGGAAGGCATCACCTTCATCGGCCCGAAGCCCAAGGCGATCAGGGCAATGGGCGACAAGATCGAATCGAAGAAGTTCGCCAACGCCGCCAAGGTTTCCACGGTACCCGGCTGGCTCGGCGTCATCGAGAATGCCGACCATGCCGAAAAGATCGCCGGCGAGATCGGCTATCCCGTGATGATCAAGGCCTCGGCCGGCGGCGGCGGCAAGGGCATGCGTATCGCCTGGAGCCAGTCGGAAGTGCGCGACGGCTTCGACCGAGCCCGTTCGGAAGCCAAGAGCTCGTTCGGCGACGACCGCGTCTTCATCGAGAAATTCGTCGTCGATCCGCGCCATATCGAGATCCAGGTGTTGGCCGACGCGCATGGTAACGCGCTCTATCTCGGCGAGCGCGAATGCTCGATCCAGCGCCGCAACCAGAAGGTGGCGGAAGAGGCGCCGTCGCCATTTCTTGATGCCGAGACACGCAAGGCCATGGGCGAGCAGTCAGTGGCGCTGGCTAGGGCCGTTGACTATCAGAGCGTCGGCACGGTCGAATTCATCGTCGACAAGGACAAGAACTTCTATTTCCTTGAAATGAATACACGATTGCAGGTCGAGCATCCGGTGACGGAGCTCGTCACCGGCATCGATCTGGTCGAGCAGATGATCCGCGTCGCCGCCGGCGAAAAGCTCGCCTTAAAGCAAAGTGATATCAAGCTGAACGGCTGGGCGGTGGAAAGCCGGCTCTATGCCGAAGATCCGTACCGCAATTTCCTCCCCTCGATCGGCCGGCTGACGCGCTACCGGCCGCCGGATGAAGGACAATTCGGCGATGTCGTCATCCGCAACGACACCGGCGTCACCGAAGGCTCCGAAATCTCGATGTTCTACGATCCGATGCTCGCCAAGTTATGCACCTGGGCGCCGACGCGTTTGGAAGCGATCGATGCCATGTCGGAAGCGCTCGACAGCTTCGTCGTCGACGGCATCGAGCACAACATTCCGTTCCTGGCTGCCTTGATGCAGCATCCGCGCTGGCGGGAAGGGCAGATATCGACCGCTTTCATATCAGAGGAATATCCCGACGGCTTCGCGCCGGTCGTACCGAACAACGATGAGAAAGCCGTGCTGGCGTCGATCGCGACCGCGGTGGAACTGCTGCGCCGCGACCGGCTCGACCGGCTGGGCGGGCGGCTGGCGCCGCATTCGGGAGCGCTGAAGCGCGACTGGGTGGTGAAGATCGGCGATGACTATCTGTTGGCGTCGATCCTCGAGGGCATGATTTCCATCCCGATGGAAATCGATCTGTCGATTGAGGGCGGCAAGGCGCTGACCGTTGCATCCGACTGGCGGCCGGGCGATCTGATCTGGCGCGGCAAGGTCGGCAAGCGCAAGGTTACGGCTCAGATCAGGCCGGTTGCCAATGGCTTTCGCATTGCCTGGAAGGGCATGTCGGTGACCGCGCGCGCCATGCTGCCGCGCACCGCCGAGCTGGAAAGGCTGATGCCCGAAAAGATAGCGCCGGACACGTCGAAACTGCTGCTTTGTCCGATGCCTGGCCTTGTCGTGTCGATTTCCGTTGCCGAAGGCCAGGAAGTCAAGGCCGGCGAGACGCTGGCGGTGGTCGAGGCGATGAAGATGGAAAACGTGCTGCGCGCCGAACGCGATCTGGTGATCTCGAAACTCAACGCCAGGCCGGGTGACAGCCTGGCGGTTGACGCGGTGATCATGGAATTCGCCTGATTTTTTGCGCCGCAATCGAGGACGGGCAGGCAGCCGCTCCTCGATCTCGGGGTCAAGCGGGCGCGGCCACCATGCTCTGGTCTGTAATGACGTAGACGCAGGCGCGGCAGGCGTCGGCGCCGTGCTGACTGTGCCAGCGGCAGGAGCCGCGAATGGCGCAGCTCGGCAGGTTTTCAGCCGGCGCAATCATCTGCTCGGCCATGCCGGTTAGCACCTTTTCGATGACGCCGCAGGAATTGCCGGTCCATTGCTTGCATTTGCCCTCGACGCAACGGCTGGCAAAGCGGAAGCGCGCTTCCGGGGCGCCGGCCTCGCTTGCCTGTTCGACGAATTCGGCGTCGATTTCGAACCGCTTCGGGATCGGCCGCACGATGCCGTCCGGCCCGACCACGCCGATCAGCAGCGCTCCCGCTTCGGCGCGAGCGCTCGGGCAGGACTTTTCGCCCCCGTCGACGAGCTTGGGGCTGATTGGAACCGGTTTCATATCTGCCAGAGCGCGCCACATGTTCAGCACATCATCCCGACAAAACGGCTAGCCATGAGAATTTCCCTGTTGAAAGACGATTTCACAATGGCAGTGTGCGATTGGCGCGCTCCGTCGACCATGAAGCGCTTCACACCGGTCCCGGATCGGCCTGGCGGCCGGCGGCCACGAGGTTTCCGGGTATGGGCAAGGCGGCGGGACCGAGAACGCTGGCAGGTCAAAGCGCGGGAGCCTAGATTAGGGCGGCAAGTCAAGATTCGCGGATCAGATTGAAAGCAAGGACCCGGTGGCCGACGAAAAACTTCCCCGCGACCCCCTGAAGCGCGAAGCCGCGATAGCAGCCGCGCGGCCGGAGGCGCCGGCGCGGCCCTTCGTCCATCTGCGCGTGCATTCGGCCTATTCGCTGCTGGAAGGCGCCTTGCAGATCGGCAAGGTGGTGGCTCATGCGGTCAAGGACGAAGCCCCGGCCATTGCCGTCACCGATACCAACAATCTGTTCGGCGCGCTTGAGTTCGCGCAGAAGGCGGTCAAGGACGGCATCCAGCCAATCATCGGCTGCCAGACTGCGCTCGCCTTTTCCGGCGAAAACATCGATGGCCAGCGTGATCGCAGGCGGCAAGGTCCCGATATGCGGCCGGTCGTCCTGCTTGCCGCGACCGAAGCCGGCTATTCCAATCTGGTCAGGCTGGTCAGCCGCGTCTACCTCGAAACGCCGCCCGGCGAGGCCGTGCACCTTACCACCGAAATGATGCAAGGCTATTGTGACGGGCTGATCTGCCTCAGCGGTGGACCGCGCGGCCCGATCGGCATTGCGCTCAAGGATGACCGCCGCGATCTAGCTGAGGCACGGCTTTTGACCCTCAAGGCGATGTTCGGCGACCGGCTCTATGTCGAGCTGGACCGGGTATCCGGCTATGATCGCGTGATCGAGAAATCCTCGGTCGATTTGGCTTATGCCCATGAACTGCCTCTGGTCGCCACCAACGAGGCGTTCTTCTCGGCCCGCGACGACTATGACGCGCATGACGCGCTGATCGCCATTGCTGAGGGTTCGGTCGTCGCCGCCGACAATCGTCGTCGGCTGTCACCGGACAATTTCCTGCGCAGCCAGGCCGATATGGCCAGGCTGTTCGCCGACCTGCCGGAAGCGATCGACAACACCGTCGAGATCGCGCTGCGCTGCTCCTACTACCCGAAGAACCGCAACCCGATCCTGCCGCGCTTCACCGGCGGCGATGTCGCCGACAATGACGCAGCCGTGCAGGCGGAAGCCGACGAACTGGCCCGCCAGGCGCATGAGGGGCTCGACGCGCGGCTGGCCGCGCATGGCCCGACAGCCGGCTACACGGTCGAGCAGTATCGCGAGCGGTTGAATTTCGAGCTCGGCATCATCACCAAGATGAAGTTTCCCGGCTACTTCCTGATCGTTGCCGACTTCATCAAATGGGCGAAGGCACAGGGCATTCCGGTCGGGCCGGGACGCGGTTCGGGCGCAGGCTCGCTGGTCGCCTATTCGACGACCATCACCGACATCGATCCGTTGCGCTTCTCGCTTCTGTTCGAGCGCTTCCTCAATCCCGACCGCGTGTCGATGCCCGACTTCGACATCGACTTCTGCCAGGATCGCCGCGAGGAGGTCATCCGCTACGTCCAGCAGAAATACGGTCGCGACCAGGTCGGCCAGATCATCACCTTCGGGACGCTGCAGGCCCGCGCCGTGCTGCGCGACGTCGGCCGCGTGCTGCAGATGCCCTACGGCCAGGTCGACAAGCTCTCCAAGATGGTGCCTCAGAATCCGGCCAATCCGGTCAAACTTGCCGACGCCATCGCCAACGAGCCGCGCTTTGCCGAAGAGGCCGAGAGGGAGCCGATCGTCCAGACGCTGCTCGACATGGCGCAGAAGCTGGAAGGCCTTTACCGCCACGCCTCGACGCACGCCGCCGGCATCGTCATCGGCGACCGGCCGCTGTCGGAACTGGTGCCGATGTACCGCGATCCGCGCTCGGACATGCCGGTCACCCAGTTCAACATGAAATATGTCGAGCAGGCCGGGCTGGTGAAGTTCGACTTCCTCGGCCTGAAGACGCTGACGGTGCTGGAAACGGCGGTGAAGCTGATTCGCCGGCGCGGCATCGAAATCGACCTGGCGACGATCCCGCTCGACGATCCCGACACCTATGCCATGCTGTCGCGCGGCGAGGTGGTCGGCGTGTTCCAGGTGGAAAGCGCCGGCATGCGCAAGGCGCTGATCGGCATGCGGCCCGACTGCATCGAGGACATCATCGCGCTGGTCGCGCTCTACCGGCCGGGGCCGATGGAGAACATCCCGACCTACAATGCCCGCAAGCATGGCGAGGAGGAGATGGCCTCGATCCATCCCAAGATCGACCATCTGGTGAAGGAGACACAGGGCGTCATCGTCTACCAGGAACAGGTGATGCAGATCGCGCAGGAGCTGTCCGGCTATTCGCTCGGCGAAGCCGATCTGCTGCGCCGCGCCATGGGCAAGAAGATCCGCGCCGAGATGGACAAGCAACGCGAGCGCTTCGTCTCCGGCGCGGTCGAGCGTGGCGTCGGCAAGCCGCAAGCCGACTTCATTTTCGACCTGCTGGCCAAGTTCGCCGACTATGGTTTCAACAAATCGCACGCTGCCAGGAACTCGACCGGATAATGCCTGTCT
>NZ_RZRQ01000282.1:0-7657 GCF_003997785.1 Mesorhizobium sp. M7D.F.Ca.US.004.01.2.1
GCTCGCTTGGCTGCGGGCCTTCGAAATCTGCTCATGCTGCCTGGCGATGGCGGCGTCATATTTCCGGATCATAGCCGGACCACCGTCGCCGCCGCGTGAGGCCGCGGCAAGATCGGCTTCCAACTGGCGACAGACCCGCGAAGCGGCCCGTGGCTCGGCTACCCCCCAGGTTGCGGACAACAGGAGGCCAAGCAGCACGGCAGCATGCGCCTGCTTCCACCCTCCGCTTGCCATCCGCCCAAACTCCGCCTGCCCAAATCCCGCCCGTTGGCCTGCAAGGCTACCGTGTTCGCGGTTAACTGCAGTTTACCGCGAAATCCGTGTTCAGCCCAGATTGACGACCGCCTGCGCCTTGTGGGCGGCCTCGACCACGGCAAGCGCCGTCATGTTGACCACGCCGCGCGAGGTGACCGACGGCGTCAGTATGTGCGCCGGCATGTCGGTGCCGAGCAGGATCGGCCCGACATGCAGCGCATCCATCATGGTCCTGAGCGCGGTCAGCGTGATGTTGGCCGAATCGAGGTTGGGGAACACCAGCAAATTGGCTTCGCCTTTCAGCCGCGAATGCGGGTAAACGCGCTGGCGCAGATGCTCGGACAAGGCAGTGTCCGCGTGCATCTCGCCGTCGCACTCCAGGTCAGGCGCGATGCGCGCCAGGATCGCCGCCGCTTGCCGCATCTTGAGCGCACTCGGCGAATCGCGCGAGCCGAAATCCGAGTGCGACAGGAGCGCCGCCTTCGGCTCGATGCCGAAGCGCTGGATTTCTTCTGCCGCAAGCACCGTCATCTCGGCGATCTCCTCGGCTGTCGGGTCGACGGAGACGTGCGTGTCGGTTAGGAAGATGATGCCGCGCTGCGAGATCAGCATGGAAAGCGTCGACAGGTCGTGGTCCTTGACGCCGGCTCGCGGGCCGATGATCAAGGTGACGTTGCGCAGATGCCGCTCGAAGCGGCCTTCGAGGCCGCAGACCATGGCATCGGCATCGCCGCGCTTCAGCGCTAGTGCTGCGATCACCGTGTTGTCGGTACGCACCATGGTGCGCGCGGCCTCCGTCGTCACGCCGCGCCGGCCGGCGAGTTCGATCAGCAGGTCGACATAGTGACGGTAGCGCGGATCGTCTTCGGGATTAATCAGGCCGAAATCGACGCCGGGCTTGATGCGCAGCCCATAGCGCTTCAGGCGCACCTCGATGACGTGCGGGCGGCCGATCAGGATCGGCTCGGCGATGCCTTCCTCAAGCACCACCTGTGCGGCGCGCAGCACGCGCTCGTCCTCGCCGTCGGCATAGATGACGCGCTTGGCGGTCGACGCCTTGGCGGATGAGAACACCGGCTTCATCACCAGGCAGGAGCGGAACACGAAGCGGTTCAGCTTGTCGATATAGGCGGCGAAGGCGGTGATCGGCCTTGTCGCGACGCCGGTGTCGCAGGCAGCCTTGGCGACCGCAGGCGCGATGCGCAGGATCAGGCGCGGATCGAAGGGCGAGGGGATCAGGAACTCAGGCCCGAAGATCGGGGTCTCGCCGGAATAGGCGCGTGCAGCGACGTCCGAAGGCTCCTCCCGTGCCAGCGCTGCGATTGCCCGCACCGCCGCCATCTTCATCTCCTCATTGATGGCGCTGGCACCACAATCGAGCGCGCCGCGAAAGATGTAAGGAAAGCACAGTACGTTGTTGACCTGATTGGGGAAATCGGAACGGCCGGTGCAGATCATCGCATCGGGACGCGCCGCACGCGCTATTTCCGGCATGATCTCCGGATTGGGATTGGCCAGCGCCAGGATCAGCGGTTTTGGCGCCATGTGCTGGAGCAGTTCCGGCTTCAGCACGCCTGCCGCCGACAGGCCGAGGAAGACGTCGGCGCCTGCGATGACGTCGGCCAGCGTGCGCGCCTCGGTGTCCTTCACATAAGGGTCTTTCCAGCGATCCATCTCGTCGACGCGGCCTTTGTAGGCGACGCCGAAGCGGTCGGTGACCCAGATGTTTTCCACCCGCGCGCCGAGCGAGACCAGCAGGTTGAGGCAGGCAAGGGCCGCTGCGCCGGCACCGGAGGTGACGATCTTGATGCCAGATATGGTCTTGCCGGCGAATTCCAGCCCGTTGAGCACGGCGGCGGCGACGATGATGGCGGTGCCGTGCTGGTCGTCGTGGAACACCGGTATGCCCATGCGGGCCTTCAACTGCTCCTCGACCTCGAAGCACTCCGGCGCCTTGATGTCCTCGAGGTTGATGCCGCCGAAGGTCGGTTCCAGCGCCGAGATCGTCTCGACCATGCGTTCTATACCGGGCGCGTCGATCTCGATGTCGAAGACGTCGATGCCGGCGAACTTCTTGAACAGGACAGCCTTGCCTTCCATGACCGGCTTGGAGGCTAGCGGGCCGATATTGCCGAGGCCGAGCACGGCCGATCCGTTGGTGACGACACCGACCAGATTGGCGCGCGCGGTGTAGTCGGCGGCGGTCGCCGGATCGTCGCGGATTTCCAGGCAAGGGGCGGCGACACCAGGCGAATAGGCGAGCGCAAGGTCGCGCTGATTACCGAGCGGCTTGGTCGCCTGGATCTCGAGCTTTCCCGGCCTTGGATACTTGTGGAAGTAGAGGGCGGCTTCATCGAGGTCCGAACGTGCCGTCTTTTTGCTCTCGCCTTCCATGCGGCCGCTCCCTCGAAATCTGCCTGGAGATTCCCTTTTAGCATGCAGCCGAGGTTTTTCGCGACGCTAATTGACGCGCCGGCAGCAATACCCAGCGGCGCGTAGAAAGTCGTGAACGATCAAATGCTTATGCCGATTTTCTGACGGATGGTTCCTGCAGTTTCACGGACAAGTTGATCAAAAGGCGCTGACGTAGAGACCGCCATCGACCGGTATGTTCTGCCCGGTCAGATAGCCGGCATGGACAGAGCACAGGAAGGCACAGATCTGGCCGAATTCCTCCGGCGTGCCGAGCCGCTTGGCCGGAACATCGGCGCTGATGCGAGTCTTGCGCGCGGCGGCGGCCGCGGGGTCCTCGACGGTGCCGGCCTCGTGCGGCCCGCGCAGTCGGTCGGTGTCGAGCTTGCCTGGCAAAAGACTGTTGATGGTCACGTTGCGGTCGATCACCGTTCTGGCCACGCCGGCAAGGAACGAGGTCAGGCCGGCGCGCGCGCCGGACGACAGGTCGAGGCCGGGAATGGGCACATAGACCGACAGCGAGGTGATGTTGACGATACGGCCGAAGCCGCGCGCCGCCATGCCGTCGAGGACAGCCTGGACCAGTTCGATCGGCGTCACCATGTTCTGGGTGACGCCTTCGAGGATCTTTTCGCGATCGAGCGTGCGGAAGTCGCGAAGCGGCGGTCCGCCATTGTTGTTGACGAGGATATCCGGGTCCGGGCAGGCCGCGAGCAGCGCCTTCTGTATCTCGGGCCTGGAGACGTCGCCAACGACTTCTGTCACCGTGACGCCATAGCGCTGGCGCAATTCCTCGGCGGTTTTCGCCACCAACTCGGCATTGCGTCCGTTGACGACGATGTCGCAGCCAGCTTCGGCCAGCGCCATGGCACAACCGCGCCCAAGTCCCTTGCTCGAAGCGCAGACGATAGCCTTCTTCCCGCTGATACCGAGATCCATGATGATTTTCTCCTTGTGAGCCGGCCGCAAGCTAGTCCTTCGGCTGGACCAATCGCAACCGTCATACGGTTGTTGCATGAATCGGGGCATAGCCTCTCGCGAAAGCAACGGTGAAATCGCGATGTCCGGCCAAGAGCCCCGCACTTTCCGCAGCATGTTTATCTCCGATGTCCACCTCGGCTCGAAGGCGGCGAAGGCCGAATTCCTGATCGATTTCCTTAGACATCACGACGCCGATATCATCTATCTGGTCGGTGACATCGTCGATGGCTGGCGGTTGCGGCGGAGTTGGCACTGGCCGCAAAGCCACAATGATGTCGTGCAGAAATTGCTGCGCAAGGCGCGCAAGGGCGCCAACATCACCTACATCGCCGGCAATCATGACGAGTTCGCCCGCCAGTTCCAGGGCGTGCATTTCGGCGGCATCGTCGTCGCCGACCGCGCCATCCATGAGACCGCCGACGGCAAACACCTGCTCGTCATCCATGGCGACCAGTTCGACACTGTCGTCCACAATGCGCGCTGGCTCGCCTATCTCGGCGACCACGCCTATGACGCGGCCATGCTGGTCAACCGTGTGGTGACGCGGCTGCGCCAGCTGCTCGGGCTGCCTTACTGGTCGTTCTCTTCCTGGGCCAAGGTCAACGTCAAGAAGGCGGTGAACTTCATCGGCTCGTTCCAAACCATGCTCGCGGACGAGGCGCGCCGCTCGCATGTCGACGGCGTCATCTGCGGCCACATCCATCATGCCGTCATCGAGAATTTTGGCGATGTCCAGTACATCAACACCGGCGACTGGGTGGAAAGCTGCACGGCTGTGGTCGAGCACTTTGACGGTCGGATGGAAATCCTAACCTGGGCGCAGGTGCTGCCCGAGGCGCCGGACGAGCCGTTTATACCGTTGCTCATCGAAGACCGGGTAGGGCAGGCGGCGTAGCGCCTCAGCTTATGCAGGCTCCGGGATCAATCGATTAGTCCAACCGGTTTCGCCCGGTTTTCGCCCATGTTAAGGGATCGATACGCGCTGCCGCTGGCCGAGTGCAGCGCGATTGGATCGATTCATGTCCCTGCCGCCACTTTCGCCCGAACAACTCGTCAAGCCGCGCCATTTCGAACTGCGCATGAGCCTGATTTTCGCGACGCTGTTCGTGTCGCAAGGCACGCATTTGCCCTATTTTCCGCTCTGGCTGCAGGCGAAGGGCTTCGGCGCCGAACAGATCGCCGTGATCCTTGCCGCACCGATGTTCTTGCGCGTCGTGACGACGCCTATGCTAACGGCATTTGCCGACCGGGCGAAGGACCGCGCCGACGTCTATATCGCGCTGGTCGCGGCAACGATGGCCATTTCGGCCGGCTATTTTCTGCCAGCGACCTACGCGATCGTGCTGGCCGTATCTCTGCTTTTGACGATCGTCTGGACACCGCATTCGCCAATGGCCGATTCGCTGGCGTTGTCTGGGGTGCGCCGCTTCGGCTCGAATTACACCGCTATGCGCAAATGGGGCTCGATCTCCTATCTCTGCGCCAATGTTGTGGGCGGCTTCATCCTGGCGGCGGCCGGAGCCAAAGCCGTGCCGGTAATCATATTCGTGGCGCTTGCCGCAGCGCTTGTCGCAGCCCTGTTTGCGCCGCGAATGGGGCGGCCGCGCAAGGCTTCGCCGCTGTCGGCCGCAGAAATCCAGCACGCCGCGCCTAGCCTGTTCAATGCCTATTTCCTCTACTTCACCTTTGGCGTTGGCATCATTACCGCCAGCCACGCCTTCCTCTACGGCTTCGTCTCCATCTATTGGAAATCGATCGGCATCAGCGATTCCGTCGTCGGCCTGCTGTGGGCCTGGGGCGTCGTGTGCGAAGTCTGCATGTTTTTGTTTTTCAATCGCATTTTCGCCTCCGTGTCCGTCGTCAAAGTGATGGTGATCGCCGGCGTCGGTTCGATAGTGCGCTGGATCATCTTTCCACTGGTATGGCCGCTCGGTCTTGGCATTCCCGGCTTCTTCGCCGTGCAGTCGCTGCATTCGGTGTCTGTCGCAATGGTGCTGATCGGCCTGCAGAAAATGATCGCCGAGACTGTCTCCGAAGAGCGCACCGGTGCTGCGCAAGGCATCGCCTATTTCTTCAATGGCTTCTTCATGGCTGCTGTTACGCTTGCTTCCGGCCCGCTCTACGACCGTCTCGGCGTCGATGGGTTCCTTGTGATGATTCCGATCGCTATCGTCGGCCTTGTGCTGATCGGGCTTGCGGCGCGCTCAGCCCCACAGCGCCGTATCGGGCGGTGATACCAGCGACCCCTGATAGACAAGGCCGGGCACCCGGTCGCGGGCAAGCAGCAGCGGACCGTCGAGGTCGACGTAATCGGCGTCCTGTGCGAGCAGCACCGCCGGCGCCATCGCCAGCGATGTACCGACCATGCAGCCGACCATCACGCCGAAACCGAGTTCGCGGGCGCGATCGCGCAGCACAAGGGCGGCTGTCAGGCCGCCCGACTTGTCGAGCTTGATGTTGACGGCATCGTAGAGGCCGACGATTGCTTCGAGGTTCTTTGCCTCGTGCACGCTTTCATCGGCGCAGATGGGCACCGGATGCGCAATGTGGCGCAGGATGCCGTCATGACCGGCCGGCAGCGGCTGCTCGATCAGCGTGATGCCTTGTTCGGCGGCAAAGGCGAGGTTCGCAACGATATTGTCGTCGCTCCAGCCCTCATTGGCGTCGAGGATGATGCGGCTGTCGGGCACCGCTTGCCTGACCGCGCGGATGCGGGCGATGTCGTTGTCGCCGCCGATCTTGACCTTGAGCAGCGGCCGCGCCGCATTGGCGCGGGCCTGCGCCGCCATCGCCTCCGGTTCGCCGAGCGACAGCGTGTAGGCCGTCTCAAGGGCCCGTAACGGAACCGCACCTATCGCATCCGCTACCGATGTTCCGCTGATCTTTGCCTCCAGGTCCCACAGGGCGCAGTCGATGGCGTTGCGGGCGGCTCCGGCCGGCATGGCATCGAGCAGGGCGGTTCGGCTGATGCCGCCGGCGATCCTGTCGCGCATGGCCTCGATCGCGTCGCGGACGCCGTCCATGGTCTCGCCATAGCGCTTGTAGGGAACGCATTCGCCACGGCCGGCGTGGCCGCCCTCGCTGATCGTGCAGGAGATCACGTCAGCTTCGGTCTTGGAACCGCGCGAAATGGTGAAGGTTCCGGCGATCGGAAAACGCTCGGCCTCAACCGAAATGACACGCGCCATATTTTTCTGCTCCGGCTATGCGAGAACGAGCGAGTCGGCAAATCGACAGCTTGGTTCCGTCAGGCTAAACAGGACGCCATGTTGACCATCGGCAAGCGCGACGCAAGCGGCACGACCGCGGGGGAGGCTGACCACGAACCGCGCGTGGCGATCGGCGAGGAGGATGGCGTTCTCGGCTGCGCTTTCTCCGGAATCTGGACGACACGGACTGTCGCGCTGATCGACGCCGACATGCGCAAGATCGAGAAACGAAGCGGTTTCAAGACCTTGGCGCTCGATCTTTCCAAGATCGAGAAGATGGACACCGCCGGCGCCTGGCTGATCGACCGGCTGGTCAGCGCCTTCGAGAAGAAGGGCGTCAAGATCCAGATGCAGGGCCAGAGCGAGATCGCTTCGATCCTGCTCGACGCGGTGGGCGAGGCCGTGCGGCGCGAACCCGAATCCGGCCCGACGCGGCCGCCTAACATCGTCATTCGCGCGCTGGAGGCGGTTGGCCGGCGCGTCTACGAGATGCGCGACGATTTCCTCGCCTCGATGAACATCCTCGGCGCCACCATCCGCGGTGCACAGATGAAACTCGGGCGTGGTCATGCCGTCAACCCGGCGGCGATCTTCAACCAGATCGATCGCATGGGTGTCGGCGCCATTCCGGTGGTGGTGCTGATGTCGGCGATCGTCGGCGCCATCGTTGCCCAGCAGGGCGCCTACCAGCTCAGCTATTTCGGCGCCGATATCTTCGTCGTAGACCTCGTTGGCGTGCTGATCCTGCGCGAGCTTGGGGTGCTGATGACGGCGATCATGATCGCCGGCCGCTCCGGCAG
>NZ_RZRQ01000283.1:0-2500 GCF_003997785.1 Mesorhizobium sp. M7D.F.Ca.US.004.01.2.1
CGAGAAGCAGTCCCCCAAACGCAAACGGCCCGCAGAGCGGGCCGTTTGACTATTGGATTTGGTTGCGGGGACAGGATTTGAACCTGTGACCTTCAGGTTATGAGCCTGACGAGCTACCGGGCTGCTCCACCCCGCGTCAACCCTAAGCAAGCGTTTGCTTGCGTTCCTAGGCAAGCACTTGCTTGCTTTCCTTTTCTGTAAGCCGAGGCCTACAAATAGGTAGATGGCTCACCAATTGAAAGGGCCGCTTACGCGGCCCGTGGTTTCCCGATTGGCGGGCCTGTTCGTAGAGAGAAGATTTCAACGTGCGTTTAGCAGACCTGGCAGCGACCTACTCTCCCGCGTCTTGAGACGAAGTACCATCAGCGCTGGAGCGTTTCACGGCCGAGTTCGGAATGGGATCGGGTGCAGCCGCTCCGCCATAACCACCAGGTCGGCAAAACGCACGTTGTTCGAGAAGCTGTTTCTAGCGATTGGCCGCAACATAGCATCAGGCGTAAGGCCTGGGGCTCTGTCGGAGCTTTTCGCTGATCTTTGTCGTGCCTGTCATCCTCCAATTTGGAGCGATGAGCATAAGGAATGAGAACGATCAAGCCGATCGAACTATTAGTACCGGTAAGCTTCAAGCGTTGCCGCTCTTCCACACCCGGCCTATCAACGTGGTCGTCTTCCACGGTTCTCAGGGAATACTCGTTTTAAGGTGGGTTTCCCGCTTAGATGCCTTCAGCGGTTATCCCGTCCGGATATAGCTACCCTGCTATGCGGCTGGCGCCACAACAGGTCCACCAGAGATCCGTCCATCCCGGTCCTCTCGTACTAGGGACAGATCCTTTCAATATTCCTACACCCACGGCAGATAGGGACCGAACTGTCTCACGACGTTCTGAACCCAACTCACGTACCGCTTTAAATGGCGAACAGCCATACCCTTGGGACCTGCTCCAGCCCCAGGATGCGATGAGTCGACATCGAGGTGCCAAACAACCCCGTCGATATGGACTCTTGGGGGTCATCAGCCTGTTATCCCCGGCGTACCTTTTATCCGTTGAGCGATGGCCCTTCCACGCGGGACCACCGGATCACTATGACCGACTTTCGTCTCTGCTCGACTTGTCAGTCTCGCAGTCAGGCAGGCTTATGCCATTGCACTCAGCGAACGATTTCCGACCGTTCTGAGCCCACCATCGCGCGCCTCCGTTACTCTTTAGGAGGCGACCGCCCCAGTCAAACTACCCACCATACATTGTCCCGGACCCGGATAACGGGCCGCGGTTAGACATCCATAGTAATAAGGGTGGTATTTCAAGGGTGGCTCCACCTGAGCTGGCGCCCAGGTTTCAAAGCCTACCACCTATCCTACACATGCCACTACGAATGCCAATGTAAAGCTATAGTAAAGGTGCACGGGGTCTTTCCGTCTAACCGCAGGAACCCCGCATCTTCACGGGGAATTCAATTTCACTGAGTCTATGCTGGAGACAGCGGGGAAGTCGTTACGCCATTCGTGCAGGTCGGAACTTACCCGACAAGGAATTTCGCTACCTTAGGACCGTTATAGTTACGGCCGCCGTTTACTGGGGCTTCGATTCAGAGCTTGCACCCCTCCTCTTAACCTTCCAGCACCGGGCAGGCGTCAGACCCTATACGTCGTCTTGCGACTTCGCAGAGCCCTGTGTTTTTGATAAACAGTCGCTACCCCCTGGTCTGTGCCACCCTCCTCTACTTGCGTAGAAAAGGGTCACGCTTCTTCCGAAGTTACGCGTGCAATTTGCCGAGTTCCTTCAGCATAGTTCTCTCAAGCGCCTTGGTATACTCTACCAGACCACCAGTGTCGGTTTCGGGTACGGTTTATAAGGAGGAGCTATTTCCTGGAACCACGCAGCAGCCCGTTCAATCCGATAAGATTGGACTACCTCAATGATCCGTCACTACCTCCAAGCCCACGAATATTAACGTGGTTCCCATCGACTACGCGTTTCCGCCTCGTCTTAGGGGCCGGCTAACCCTGCTCAGATTAGCTTTAAGCAGGAACCCTTGGTCTTTCGGCGGGGGAGTCTCTCACTCCCCTTACGTTACTCATGTCAGCATTCGCACTTCTGATACCTCCACCACCCCTCACGGGTATGGCTTCATCAGCTTACAGAACGCTCCGCTACCGCTTGGCCCTTGCGGACCAAACCCTAAGCTTCGGTGTATGGCTTTAGCCCCGTTACATTTTCGGCGCAAAGACCCTTATTTAGACCAGTGAGCTGTTACGCTTTCTTTAAATGATGGCTGCTTCTAAGCCAACATCCTGGTTGTTTTGGGATCCTCACATCCTTTCCCACTTAGCCATAACTTGGGGACCTTAGCTGTAGGTCAGGGTTGTTTCCCTTTTCACGACGGACGTTAGCACCCGCCGTGTGTCTGCCGACTAGTACTCCCAGGTATTCGGAGTTTGGTTAGGTTTGGTAATCCGGTGAGGACCCCTAGCCCATCCAGTGCTCTACCCCCTGGGGTA
>NZ_RZRQ01000284.1:0-7628 GCF_003997785.1 Mesorhizobium sp. M7D.F.Ca.US.004.01.2.1
ACACGTTCGACGCGGCAATCTGCTTCTATGTCGGCATGAACATCGCCGACAAGGCCGCCGTGATCGCGCAGGCTTTTCGCGTTCTGAAGCCGGGCGGCAAGCTGATCTGGACGGAAGCCGTGCTGGCGGGCGGTGAGCCGCATTACCCGTTGCCGTGGGCGGTCGCGCCGGAGGCCAGCCACCTTGTTGACCGAAACGCCCTGAAGACCCTATTCGTCGACGCAGGCTTCCATGTTGACGACATCATTGAGGAGACCGGCGAACATGTCGAACTGGCATTGAAAAGGGCAAGCTCCGGCATCATGCCCTCGCCGGCCCAACAGCAGGCCAATGAGATCGTGCTCGGCGCTGAATTCGTGCAGCGGCGGAAGAATTACATCCGCTGCCTGAGCGAAGGCCGGTTGGCATCGCTGGCCGTCATTGTCTCGAAGACTGCCTGACCCGAGCCCGACGCACGATGACGCACGAGCGATAGAGCAATCGACAGCGTCGTGCCGACCACCAGTGCAACGATCATGACATAGAAAAGTGGGGGTGGGTGAAGTAGCAACTCGGCCGCAACGAACAGGAAGCGATTCAGTCCACCAACCCCCCTGCCCGGTATTCCATGGCATGAAAAATCGCTTCGTAGACGCTCTCTACTTCCTCGTCGACTTCTTCGGTCGATATTCCCTGCCGGCCGGCCTCTTGCATGGCCTCGTCCGCCAGATCGGCGACCGAAACCAGCAAATCAGGGGGCGCCTTTTCAGGCAGGTGTTCTGAAATCCAGTGATAGAGAAAGTCGGCGCCACGCGTGCTCATATCGCTTTAAGTTCGCGGATGTCGTTCGGTTCCGCTGGGCATTCCGCGCCTTTGCGCGCAGAACACCGAGAGCTGGTTCGGGGTCTTTCATCTTCCTGGGCACATGCCTGCGGAACCGCCCGCAGCTGCTTGCCAAACCGGAGAGCACACACCGCCACCTGCTTTTGAGGCGGAGTAGGGTTTGGCGACCTCCACTTGAGATCCAGACAATGCTACCTAGCACGGCAGGTGGAGTTTGGCGCGCTGACCGGACAGTGCCTTGAGGGCCGATATTATTTGGCCGAGGATGCTGCCGAAGCGGTAGCGACGGCTCTCCGCGTGGTCCCACCTTTTTGATCCTACGTTGTGATGGCTACTGCCCGAATGGCCTTACCCGGCACCCTCAAAAATGGACGGGGCCCCGTTCGCTATTTCAGCAGCTGGTCGAACGTACACTGTTTGGGGTGCTTGTCGGGACGCCAGCGTATGAACTTGGTCCCATGCCGAAAGCGATCGCCTGTGACATGATCGAACCGAACTTCTACGACCAGTTTCGGCTTCAATGGCTCCCATTGCCCGCTTCTTTCCGTACTCCAGCGACTTGGGCCACCCGGCGCTTTGCCGGTAAAGCCGGGAGGTGAACGCAAAGCTTCGAGTTGTCGCGTCAATTGTGGCCGGTCCTGCTCCGCGATCGTCGAGGTGAATCCCACATGGTCGAGCTTGCCCTCACCATCATAGAGCCCAAGCAAAAGAGAACCGACCTCGGGCGAGCTTGCCAGATACCGGAATCCGCCAACCACGCAATCCGCCGTGCGCAGACGCTTGACCTTGACCATGGCACGCTCGCCAGGTCGGTATCCTTCGTCGAGACGCTTTGCGACAACGCCATCCGTCGAACCCTGCCCGGATTGACTGAGCCACTTCACTGCCGTCACCACGTCCTGAGTCGATCGCGAAAGCTCAAGGCCGGGGCTTCCAGTCGACGGAATGAGCGCTTCCAGGGCCTTGCGGCGTGCTGACAGCGGTTGGTCCATCACGCTGCCGCCGGGACCAGCCAGCATATCAAACAGGATCAGTTTGGCCGGCGTTTCGGCAGAGAGTTTCCGGATCCTGCTTTCCGCCGGATGCAGCCGCATCTGCAATGCATCGAACGAAAGCGCGCCATCGACGTCGATCACGATTTCCCCATCGACCACGAACTCTTTGGCCTTCAAGGCTCGCAACATCGAAACGACTTCGGGGAAATACCTGCCGAGCGGCTTACCCGATTTCGCGCGCAAGTCCACCTTATCGCCGGCTTTGAAGGCAAGGCAACGGAACCCGTCCCATTTGGGTTCGTACTGCCATTGGCCGGCGCCGTCAGGCAACGCGTCTGCAGTTTTCGCCTCCATCGGCACGGTGTCCAATGGAACGCCAAACGGCAGCTTTGCGGTTTCGGATGTCATGCGGCGAGCTTTGCCGACCCCAGCCGCTTGATAGCGGTGCTGATCGAGCGTTCGCCATCACCGTAATCGGTCCAGGCGACGGTCTTCTTCAGGAGGCCGGGCACAGTGGCGACCGTGTCTCTCTTCGGATCGAGATCCGCCTTCACCTGCCCCCATGTCAGGGGCATGGATACCGTTGCGCCTTCTCTCGCCCTCGGAGACAGTGGGGCGACGGCTGTCGCCATGCGATCGTTTCGAAGGTAGTCCAGGAAGATTCGGGACGTCCGCAACTTCTTGGCCATATTTACAAGGTAGAGGTCTGGGCTATCGCCTGCCATCTGCATGCAGACCGCCTTGGCGAAGGCCTTGGCCTCGGGCCATGTGGTTTTGCTGCGCTGGGTCGCCAAGGGCGTGACAACGTGCAGCCCCTTTCCGCCCGTCGTCTTGCAGAAACTCACCAAACCCAAATCCTCGAGACGGTCGCGCATTTCCTTGGCCGCCGCGACGACCTCGGCGAAGGCAACTTCCGGACCAGGATCGAGATCGAAAACCAGTCGGCCGGGGATCTCGGGATGACCGGGTTGGCAATTCCAGGGGTGCAGCTCCAGGCCGCCGATCTGGGCGATGGCCGCCAGCCCCTCGACACGATCGATCTGCAGATATGGCTTGTGGTCGCCGAAAACCTTCACCAGTTCCAGCAGATTGGACGTGCCTGGCATTGCGTGGCGCTGGAAGAACTGTTCGCCCGCATAGCCATCAGGAGCGCGCACGAGGGAGCAGGGTCGTCCCTTGAGATGCTTGATCATCCATGGGCCGACGGCCTCGAAGTATTCGGCCAGGTCGAGCTTCGTCACCGGCTGCCCGCCGTCGCCGGCGTTCGGCCAAAGCGGTTTGTCCGGCTTGGAAATGATGACGCCCATGACAACCGGGCTTTTTCCCGTACCTCGCGTTGCCTTGGCAGGGTCGGCGAGCTTCGTGTCCTGAGGATCGGCGGGGCGCTCGGCCTCGACGTCCTTTGCTGGTTTGTCTTCACGCAGGGCTTTGAAGGCAGCCTGCCTGACATTGCCGCCCCCAGTCCATCCCGCGAACTCGATCTCAGCAACCAGTTCCGGCTTTGTCCAAAAGATGGTGGAGTCCTTCTTCGGCGCGCCATCGCCGGTGAAAGGTGATTTGGTCGCCTTCATTGCCTTCAACCTGGGCAGCAGTTGCTTGACCTTTGCCTCGCTGAAGCCGGTTCCGACACGGCCGATATAGGCGAAATGTTCGCCGCGGTTGACGCCAACGAGCAAAGATCGGAATTTGCCGTTGGTGTTAGACCAGCCACCGATGACAACCTCATGCCCGGCGCGGCATTTCGATTTTACCCAAGTGTCGGTCCTTCCCGACACATAGGTTGCATCAGCCTTTTTGGAGATGATGCCTTCAAGCGAAAGACGACAAGCAGAACGCAACACCGCATCGCCGCCATTGGTGAAGTGCTCGACATAGCGGATCAGGTGTTCCTCGCCGCGATCCACCTCGCCCAGCATCTCGCTCAGCTTTTCCTTGCGTTGCGTAAGAGACAGTCTGCGCAAATCCTCGCCGTCGGCGGACAACAAGTCGAAGGCAAAGAATACGAGATCCTTTGTCCGGCGCTCGGACAGCGCGGCTTGCAAAGCGGCGAAATCCGGTGCGCCATTTTCGCCGAGCGCTACGATCTCACCGTCGATAATGCCATCGGGGAAATGGGCCGCCTCTCTTGCGATGGCGTCAAATTTTTCCGTCCAATCCAGACCTCTTCGTGTTTTCAACGTGGCGGCGCCGTCCTCGATGCGCAACTGGACGCGGTAGCCGTCGAATTTGATTTCATGAACCCAGTCTGTCCCTGCCGGCGGCCGCGAAAGCGTCGCGCAGAGCTGTGGTGCGATGAAGCCAGGCATCTTCGCCGTCGAACCCCGCGCGGCTCCTTTCGCAGGCAGCACCGCCTTCGCCATTCCCTTAGACGACTTTGCGCGCTCGTCGGCGGCGTGGCCACGATTGCTGTCCCACACCGCATCGGCATCGGCCACAGAAGAGCCTTGCATCATGAACGGCTTCGGGCCGGAACCCTTGCCCGCGGCAATTTTTTCCATGCTCCGTCCGGAGGCCACGGATCGATCATGAGACAGCACCGCGTCGCCGTTGCCATCCGTCGCGTATTCGTCACGATGCTTGATCAGCAGCCAGTTCGTCCGTCTCCCGCCATTGCGGTCATGCTTCATGCGCACAAGCACAAAGCTTCCATGCAGGCGCTTGCCGTCGAGCATGAACTTCAGATCACCCTTTTCCAGTGCCTGCTCAGGAGGCATGGAGCCTTCCGGCTGCCAATAGCCTCGATCCCACAGCTGCACCGTTCCGCCGCCATACTGCCCCTTGGGGATGGTACCTTCGAAGTCGCCGTAGTCGAGCGGATGATCCTCAACCTGGACGGCCAGGCGCTTGTCCTGAGGATCCAGAGACGGACCTTTGGTAACAGCCCACGACTTGAAGACACCGTCGAGCTCAAGGCGAAGATCATAGTGCAGTCGCGTCGCCGCGTGTTTCTGAATGACGAAGCGGAGCCGGTTCGATTTAGCGATCGAGCGCTCGCCACTCGGTTCTTTCGTCTTCGTAAAATCACGCTTGGCGCGATAGGTGGAAAGCTCGCCTTTTGTCATGCAACAGATCCCGGCTGAGGACGCGACGCGCGACTCAACGCCGTGGACGAGATTTGGTTCGTTCGGCGCTGGAATGACGCGGCAGTCACTTTTTCCGTCTCAGAGGAGATGTGGCGTCTTAATCTCCGTCGCCGCGGATTGGCGCTCGACACATCGCGGTCCAGCAAGGTCGCTCAAGACAAGCTCGATCTCGGCACGCAGCTGTTGCCAAAACCCTTCAACCTTGAAGACCTTGCCGAAGAGCTGCGGGCCGTTCTCGATGAGCATAGGTCCGTTGGTCAGGCACGCCTGACAGCGGCAAGACCGGCATGCAGCGGAACGATTCAAACGCCCGTTCGTTTGCCTCGACGGAAACAGGACAAATTAAATGGTTGCGCCGCGTGCGGCCTGGAAGGGCTTTTTAAAGGTTGGTTCCGTCGCTTGCGGCGTAAAGGTTATCGGCGCAACCAGCGAGGCATCCAAGATTCATTTCAAGATCCTGAACCGAAAAGACGGTCTGCCGGTCAAAAGTGTTTATGCCGACGAGAAGACGGGAAAGACCGTCGAGGCGGAAGACCAGGTGAAGGGGTTCGAAGTCGAGAAAGATGAGTTCCTTCAGATCGATCCCAACGACATCAAGGCGCTGAAGCTGACATCGGATCATACACTCGAGGTCGGCGAATTCGTATCCATTGACGACGTGGATACGCGCTATCTCGAGAAACCCTACTATCTGATTCCTGCCGACGGCGCCGCTGTCGAGGCTTACGGCGTCATTCGCGACGCGATGAAGAACAAGGGTGTTGCTGCCCGATCCTGTATCGTCCTTTATCAGCGCGGCCGGGAGGTGCTGATCCAACCTCATGGCAAAGGCATGCTGATGACAGAATTGCGGAACCACAACGAGGTGGTCTCCGCAGACAGTGTTTTCGATGGCTTGACGAAGGCGAAATACGATCCTGAATTGCTCGAAATCGCCGGCATGCTGATCGACAAGAAAGTTACGACTTTCGATCCTTCAAAATTTGAAGATACGTATGAAGATGCCTTGATCGCCATGATCGATGCGAAGCGCAAGGGTAAGGCGCCGCCAAAGCCGGCTCCCAAGCCAAAAGAGAACGTCATCAACCTGGCTGAAATTCTTAAAAAGAGTCTCAAGCAGGAAGGGCTGGCAGCATCCAGAAAGAGCCTTTCGCCGAAGCGCAAGAAAGCTTGAGCACGGCCGCGCCCCACGCGATCGAGGAGACATTTGTGGTCCGACCAACCCGGGAACAATGCCGTGCGGCAAGGGGGCTCTTAAATTGGTCGCAAGCCAGGCTTGGCGCAAAAGCGAATGTGAGCGAAGGAACGGTTAGGGACTTCGAAAACGGCAAGCGTGTACCGGCCACCGACAAGCTCCTTGCGATGCAAGCCGCATTGGAAATGGGCGGCGTGGCTTTCCTGAGCCATGGGCAGACTGCGCAAGGCGGAGGACCGGGAGTTCGCCTAAGGAAGCCGACGGCACCGCGAACACGCGTTCGAGATGGCGAAGCCGGCATCATCGAAAACAGTGAAATGTAGAATGCTGCAGGCTAGCAGCCCCTCACATCTGGTCGTTGTAATGCTCTTTCGCTTGTCCAACCATCTTCGCCAGTTCGGAAAATGGGGGATGTCCGATTCACCTTGGGCTTTGTCAGCGATCTGAAGAAGCGGGATCGGACAGCAGATCGTGTTGCGATTGGCAGGGGAACTTCATTTGTCCGCTGGTTGCCTGTCACGGGACGCCTCAACCGTTCTCAGACCGGTATCAATGTCGTCGACAGCAGGCCCCTTGTGAACATGCACATTGTTGCCACGCAATCGAAGTCATCAGCCTTCGCGCGAAGATTTGCGACGTTCATGGGCTGGACCTCTTTATCTGCCCCGAAGGGTTCTGCCCGTCCGACTGATGGGTCTTGTCGTTCACGTCGTTCGAAGGCCGTGTCAGTCCCACCCCGCTCCTCGGATTCTTGTTACCCGCCGCGTCCTGGGAGAAAGAATCCGAAGGGTCGGGACCGGTCTTGGCAGGATATTTTGTTGCTCCCGTTTCGCGATGGTTGTCGTTGCCAGACATGTGCAGCCCTCCTGTGTGATCGTCGATAACCACACCCGACGCCACGAGTTCCATTGCGCATGGAACATTCCCAGGGGCCGATCGTTGGCCAGCAAAAACGATAGCTGCACGGCCAGGATCAAGAACCTTAACGCAGGGCGTTGTCGAGAAGCCGGATTTGGCTCAAGCCAGAATTGAGCGCAAAGACCTCAACTGCAGGGGCCGCGACTTAGCGCACCTCGGCCTCTCACGCTCTCTTCGCGAACGCCCAGACCATCAGCGGGTATTCCTCGTCGTTGCTGAGGTCGCGCCACAGGCCGTAGGCGCGCACGGGGCCGCCGATATGGGCCCTGGCGCAGGCCTTGTTGCCCCAGCCGTGGACCTTGACGTTGGCTTCCGCGAAGCCGCCCTCGACCATCAGCTGCTTGAGGCCGGCAGGGGTCCATCTGTTGTAGTCGTGCGGCCTGGCGTGGACGCGAAACAGGAAGGGTGTCGCCACCATCGCCCAGCCGCCGGGCCGGGTCATGGCGTGGATGTTTTGCACCGCCGCCTGCGGCCGCTGCACGTGCTCCAGCACCTGGTCGGCGATGACGATGGAATATTGCTCGTCGGTGCGGTCCTTGCAGATGTCGAAAGCGGGGAAATCGACGCTGCGGTAATTGGGGCACATTGTGCGCCAGTAGCGGTTCCAGCCGGGCG
>NZ_RZRQ01000285.1:0-7616 GCF_003997785.1 Mesorhizobium sp. M7D.F.Ca.US.004.01.2.1
CGCCGCCAGCACAGGAAACAGGAAGCCATGGAAGAAATAGACGCCCGCGGCGACGATCAGCACCAGCAGCCAGCGCGCCGCCGACAGCGGCGGAATGACGGCCGCCCGCAACGGCGTCGACAGGCCGAACAGGCGCTGCTGCCGTTCCGGTTTCTGGATTCTTGCTTCCTTCAAACGCCTGCCTCTCCCAAACACCCTTCCCTTCTATGCACTGATATAGTGCAGCAATCGTGACGATAGTCCAAATGGCTGGGGATCTCCCCTTGAGGGGGTTGAGGAGTGGTCCGCGCAGCGGACGGAAAGCCAACTGCTTGGCTTTCCGAACGACGAACGGCCGGCGGGCTAGAGGGGGTCGCCGCGCGTCGAGAGCCGACATCCTCTTTCAAAGGTAGAAGGTCGCGTCCAGTCGTACCGACCCCCTCTGTCGCCTTTTGGCGACATCTCCCCCTCGAGAGAGGAGATTAGCAGCGTCATCCAAATTTCCCCGTCCTCGGGAACCCCTTCGGAACCATGCGTCCGGCCGAGGCGCGGGCGCCGATCCATTCCGCCAGTTCCTCGCGCGACCGGGTGAAGGTGCGGTCGGCTGAATCCTGCCAGGAGAGGCCGCTCTCCAGCGTGAACGGCTTGAGATCGAGAAGGCCGCCGTCCTTGTATTTCTGCAGGCGTACACCCTTGCCGCGGCCCATTTCCGGAATCTCGGAGAGCGCGAACACCAGCATCTTGCGATTCTCGCCGACGATGGCGAGATGATCGCCGGTGACCGGGATGCAGCGCTTGGCTTCGTCCGGCGCCTTGACGTTCATTACCTGCTTGCCCTTGCGGGTGTTGGCGACGACTTCCTCCTCCGACACGATAAAACCATTGGCGTCATGCGAGGCCAGCAGCAGCTTGCGCTTCGGATCGTGAACGAAGGCGGTGACGATGTCCTGGTCGTTGTCCATGTCGACGATGATGCGGATCGGCTCGCCATGGCCGCGCCCGCCAGGCAGCCGGTCGGCGCCGATGGTGTAGAACTTGCCGCCGGTGGTGAAGACCAGCACCTTGTCGGTGGTCTGGGCGTGGAAGGCGAGCTTGAGGCTGTCGCCCTCCTTGAAGGTCAGCGTCGAGAGATCGGCCAGATGCCCCTTCATCGCCCGCAGCCAGCCCTTTTCCGAGACAACCACGGTGACCGGCTCGCGCTCGATCATGGCGTGCGCAATGTCGGTCAGATCATGCTCGGGCGCGTCGGCGAACTGGGTGCGGCGCTTGCCGAGTTCGGTCTCCGGGCCGAACTTGTCGCGGATGTTGGTGACTTCCCACCTGATCGTCGCCCACTGCTTCTCGTTTGAAGCAAGCAATGCCTCGATCTGCTTCTTCTCGGCGCTCAGGCCGTCGAATTCCTTGCGGATCTCGAATTCTTCAAGCTTGCGCAGAGCGCGCAGCCGCATGTTGAGGATGGCTTCGGCCTGGTTGTCGGTGAGCGACCAGCGGGCCATCATGACCTGCTTTGGCTCATCCTCCTCGCGGATGATCCTGATCACCTCATCGATGTTGAGATAGGCGATCAGATAGCCGGCAAGTATCTCCAGCCGTCTTTCGATCTCGCCAAGCCGATGTTTCGAGCGGCGGATCAAAACCTCGCGGCGGTGCTCGAGCCATTCCTGCAGCACGCCCTTCAGCGACAGCACGTTGGGCACCTTGCCGCGCGACAGGACGTTCATGTTGAGCGGGAAGCGGCTTTCGAGCTCGGTCAGCTTGAACAGCGATTCCATCAGGATGCCGGGGTCGACCGAACGGCTCTTCGGCACCAGCACGACGCGGACGTCCTCGGCGCTCTCGTCCCTGATATCCTCGAGCAGCGGCAGCTTGCGTGCCATCAGCAGCTCGGCGATCTTCTCGATTAGCCGCGCCTTCTGCACGCCATAGGGGATTTCGGTGACGACGATGCTCCAGGTGCCCCTGCCCTGGTCCTCCTGGATCCACTTCGACCGCACGCGAAAGCCACCGCGGCCGGTTTCATAGGCTTCGAGGATAGAGGCGCGGCTGTCGACGATGATGCCGCCAGTCGGGAAATCCGGCCCTTGGACGAAGTCCATCAACTTCGCCACCGTCGCGTCCCGGTGTTCGATCAGGTGAAGTGCCGCGTCGCAAAGCTCGGCCGCGTTGTGCGGCGGGATCGATGTCGCCATGCCAACCGCGATGCCGGACGAGCCGTTGGCCAGCAGATTCGGAAAGGCGCCGGGCAAAACCACCGGCTCTTCGTCTTCTTCGTTGTAGGTCGGCCGATAGTCGACGGCGTCCTCGGTGATGCCGGACAACAGTTCGGTCGCCACATCGGTCATGCGCGCTTCGGTGTAGCGCATGGCGGCGGCGTTATCGCCGTCGATGTTGCCGAAATTGCCTTGCCCGTCAACCAAGGGGTAGCGCATCGAGAAATCCTGCGCCAACCGCACAAGCGCATCATAGATCGACTGGTCACCATGCGGGTGGAACTTGCCCATCACCTCGCCGACGATGCGGGCGCATTTGGCGAAGCCTTGGTCAGGATTGAGCCGCAGCAGGCGCATGGCGTGCATGATGCGGCGATGGACCGGCTTCAGTCCGTCGCGCACGTCGGGCAGCGCCCGGTGCATGATGGTCGACAGCGCATAGGCCAGATAGCGCTCTTCCAGCGCCTTCTTCAGATCGACCGGCTCGATATGATCGCCACCGCCATTTTCAGGCGGCAAAAGCCTTTTTCCCATGGGCTGGGACTAACCGAGCGGGTGATTCGCAGCAAGGGGCAGGCCGACATACCGACCCTTCTGCAACATGAAACCATCCGCCAAGGGATGTCGACCAACATCAGCCTGTTACATGCGGGTTCTAAGGCCAAGCACGATGATATCAGGCAACCGGCTCTTCATGACAAATTCACCGGTTTGCGCAAAGACGGTGGGATCGAGTTTGCCTTTCACCGTGATTTTTGACCATTGTGCCGGGACACGCCTTTTTCCCGTCCAGTTCGTCGCGGAATGGTGATGGCGCAAAGAATTGAAAAACAATTTCAGCACACTCTCAGGGACCTTGCGATGACAATCAAACGCTCAACTCTTAGGAAATTCGCCCTTTCTACCTTTTTGCTCACCCTGCCGCTGAATGCGGCCCTCGCACAGGATGCGGCGGTTGCCGACCGGCTGAAGGCAGCACTTTCCGCCCAGGGCGTCGACATCACCTGGACCGGCGTGACCGGTGACAACACCAGCATGGTGCTGCAGGGCGTTGCCATCAAACCGGCGGCGGAGAAGGAAGCGCTCACCATCGGCGACGTCAAGCTCGAAGGCGTCACCGAGGCAAATGGCGGCTATGACATCGCCACCGTGTCGACGGCTGCCTTCGAACACAGCAAGGACGGCGTCACCCTCGATCTCAGCCCCTTCGTCATCCATGACATGACCGTTCCGGCTGACGGCGCCACCGGCCCGCTGGGCTCGCTGATGATGTACAAGTCCGCCGAACTCTCGAACATGACCGTCAAGGTTGCCGACAAGACCGCCTTCTCGATGGACGGGCTTGCCATCGAGATCACGCCGCCGGCGGACGGCAAGGCGATGGAATTCACCGCCACCACGGAAAAGTTCAACGCCGACCTGACGCTGGTCGACGATCCCAAGTCCAAGGAAGTCATCAACGCGCTCGGCTACCAGAACATCGCGGGCAATCTCGAGATGGCCGGCACCTGGCAGCCTTCGGACGGCAAGATGGAACTGTCGAAATACGACATCTCCGTCGAGAATGCCGGCACGCTCGGCATGACCTTCGATCTCGGCGGCTACACGATGGACTTCATCAAGTCGCTGCAGGAAATGCAGAAGAAGATGGCGGCACAGCCCGAAGGCGCCGACAATTCGGCGCAAGGCATGGCCATGCTCGGCCTGTTGCAGCAGCTTTCGTTCAACAGCGCCTCGATCCGCTTCGACGACGATTCGCTGACCAACAAGGTGCTGGACTATGTCGGCAAGCAGCAAGGCATGTCCGGCAAGGACATCGCCAACCAGGCCAAGGCGATCGTGCCGTTCGGCATGGCGCAGCTCAACAATCCCGAGCTGACGGCACAGGTCACGGCCGCGGTCGGCAAGTATCTCGACGATCCGAAGAGCCTCGAAATCTCGGCCGAGCCGCCGGCATCAGTGCCGTTCGCGCTGATCATGGCGGGCGCCATGTCCAACCCGCTCGACCTGCCGAAGACGCTCGGCGTCACCGTCAAGGCCAACGAAGACTGATCGAAGCGATCTCAATAAGCGAAAAAGCCCGGCAGCGATGCCGGGCTTTTTTATGGGATTAGCGAATCGAAAGAATCGGTTCGGGCGGTTCTCTAAAGCATCGCCCGAGCGTGGTCAGGCGTCCTTCTTGGGCACAGCAACGCGCAGTGCCAGGTCGCGAAGCTGCTGCGGGCTCGCTTCCGAAGGCGCGTTCATCAACAAATCATAGGCCTGCTGGTTCATCGGGAACATGGTGATCTCGCGCAGGTTCTTCGCCCCGAGCAGCAGCATCACGACGCGGTCGACGCCGGCGGCCATGCCGCCATGCGGCGGCGCGCCATACTGGAAGGCGCGGTAGAGGCCGCCAAAGCGCTCTTCGACCGTGGCGCGGTCCAGCCCGACCGTCTCGAACGCCTTGACCATGGTTTCGGGCAGATGGTTGCGGATACCGCCGCTAGCGATTTCGAAGCCGTTGCAGACCATGTCATACTGGAACGCCTTGATGCCGAGCAGGTCCTCGCCATTCAGCGCATTGATGCCGCCTTGCGGCATCGAGAACGGATTGTGGGCGAAGTCGATCTTCTTCTCTTCCTCGTTCCATTCGAAGAACGGGAAGTCGACGATCCAGCACAGTTCGAAACGCTCGCGGTCGACAAGGTTCAGCTCCTCGCCGGCGCGCGTGCGCGCAGCCCCCGCAAAGGAGACGAACTTCTTCGGATCGCCGGCGACAAAGAAGGCGGCGTCGCCATCGGCAAGGCCGAGCTGAAGGCGGAGCGCCTCGGTGCGCTCCTCGCCGATGTTCTTGGCCAGCGGGCCGGCGCCTTCGAGCTTGTCGCCCTCCTTGCGCCAGAAGATATAGCCCAGCCCCGGCTGCCCCTCGCCCTGCGCCCAGGAATTCATGCGGTCGCAGAAGGCGCGGCTGCCGCCGGTCTTTGCCGGAATGCCCCACACCTCGGCCTTCGGGTCGTTGGCCAGGATGTTGGCGAACACCTTGAAGCCGGAATCGCGAAAATGATCGGAGACGGCCTGCATCTCGATCGGGTTGCGCAGGTCCGGTTTGTCGGAACCGTATTTGCGCATGGCGACATCATAGGGGATGCGCTGGAATTTCTGCGTCACCGGCTTGCCGTTGGCGAAGGTTTCGAAGACCCCGCGCATGACCGGCTCCATGGTCGACAGCACGTCGTCCTGCTCGACGAAGCTCATTTCGAGGTCGAGCTGGTAGAATTCACCCGGCAGACGATCGGCGCGCGGATCCTCGTCGCGGAAGCAGGGCGCGATCTGGAAATAGCGGTCGAAGCCCGACACCATGATCAGCTGTTTGTACTGCTGCGGCGCCTGCGGCAGCGCGTAGAAGGTGCCGGGATGGATGCGCGACGGCACCAGGAAGTCGCGTGCGCCTTCCGGCGATGAGGCGGTCAGGATCGGCGTCGAGAATTCGGTGAAGCCGACATCCGTCATGCGCCTGCGCATCTCGGCGATGATTTTTGTCCGCGCAATGATGTTCTTGTGCAGCGTCTCGCGGCGCAGGTCGAGGAAGCGGTATCTCAGGCGGATATCCTCGGGATAGTCCGGCTCGCCGAACACCGGCAGTGGCAATTCCTTGGCCGCCGACAGCACTTCGATCTCGCGGGCGAAAATCTCGATCTCGCCGGTCGGCAAATTGGCGTTGGTGGTCTCGGGCAAGCGCGCCTTGACCTCGCCGTCGACGCGGATGACCCATTCGCCACGCACCGTCTCGGCGACCTTGAAGGCCGGCGAATCCGGATCGGCGACGATCTGGGTCAGGCCATAATTGTCGCGCAGGTCGATGAAGAGCAGGCCGCCATGATCGCGCACGCGATGCACCCAGCCCGACAGGCGAACGGTCGAGCCGACGTCGCTCTTTCTCAACTGGGCACAGGTATGGCTGCGGTAACGGTGCATTGTCATTGGTAAAGTCCGGGGTGCTGGGTTGCGGGCCGAGGCATCACGGCCCGGCCCTGAAAATTTGCGCGAAAAGCGCATGGGAGGCCTGATTTGTCAAGGCAAGCAGGTCGCCTGCGCTTCTTTCGCCTTCAGCCCGGGACTTCGGCCGAACCCGAAACCAAAGTGCCGTGACCGGCCCCGTCTCGCCCCACCCTCATGCGAAGTGGATTTCGGCGCCTTGACGTTCGAAATCCGCAAGGATTGCGGCCGGTGCAGTCTTTTCGACCACTAGATGGCGGATCGCCTCTGCCCCGGCGACGCGGTAGGGCGCCGCGGTTGCCAGCTTGTCGCCGGTCACGGCGACGACAATGCCGGCGCAGTTCCGAGCCATGGCCCGCTTGACCTCGGCCTCGGCCGGATCGAACGCCGTTACGCCACGCGCGGCGTCGAGACCGCATGAGCCCAGGAAGAACAGATCGGCGCCGAGCTGCGCGACGGCGGCCAGCGTATCGGCGCCGACGCAGGTCCCGAGGTCGCGGACGAACCTGCCACCCAGCACGATCAGCTCGACCAATGGGTGATCGGACAGCGCCGAGGCAACGCCGAGCGAATTGGTGGCAATTGTCAGCTCGAGGTCGCGGGGAATGGCCCTGGCGAGAGCGGTGTTGGTGCTGCCGCCGTCGATAAAGAGGGACTGTCCAGGGGAAAGCAGCGCCACAGCCGCGCTCGCCAACCGCATCTTCTCCTCAACGGCGTGACCGCCGCGCAGGCTGATGGGAGCATCCGCAAACGGCGCCGATGCGACCGCGCCGCCATAGACGCGGCGGCATTGACCGGACTTCGCCAACTCCCGCAGATCGCGGCGGACGGTGTCCTCCGAGACGCCGAAGCGGGTCGCCAGTTCGCCGGCCAACACACTTCCCTCCGCCGCCAGGCGGTCGCGGATGATTCGATGCCGCTCATCGGTCAGCATTGCATGATCCTGTTTTGCTTGTGCACGTTCTTGCATGTTATGCACGTTTATGCAAGGAAGGGCCTGCCCGACTGCCGGACAAAGCCAGTCTCTCTTCCTTTGAAAGCACCGCGATGAGCCTTGGCCTCAACCTTGCCCCCCAACATCGCGTCTATGCCGGGTTCGCGATCTATTCCTTCGCCATGGGCAACATTTTTCCGCGGCTGCCCGACATCAAGCACGCCATGAACATCGAGGATGGCACCCTCGGGCTCAGCCTGATCGGAACCCCGATCGGCACCTTGACAGCGCTGACGCTGGCGACGCCGCTTCTCGAGCGCGTCGGCTTCCGCCGCGCGCTGCTTGTCCTGGTCCCGCTGGTGGCGCTTGCCTATGCCATCGCGGTGCATGCGCCGGGCCCGCTTGCGCTTTTCCTGATGCTCTTTCCCGTCGGCCTGATGATCGGCAGCGTCGAGATCATGCTCAATGTCGAGGCTGACCGGACCGAATTCCTGGTCAAGCGCCGTATCATGGAC
>NZ_RZRQ01000286.1:0-7591 GCF_003997785.1 Mesorhizobium sp. M7D.F.Ca.US.004.01.2.1
CCATCCGCCGATGGCGCCGCCAGACCGAAGCTGCCGATTTCGGGCAGCCGACGGCGTCCGTCACGCGCTGGCGCGTTTCTGTCTTGCCGTCGCGACCGCTGCCGGTGCCGGGCGTCGGCCGGGCACGATGGCAACTGGAACTGATCCGGTCTCGTGGAGGCGAAACGCTCGATATCGAAGTGGAGGCTTGTGATGCCAAGGGTCGTCTCGCTCTTCCTTCCAAGCTGGTCGACCGACCGGCTCAGAAGGAAATTGGGCGACGTCTCGCCGCCACCGGATAAGCCGATGGTGCTGGTTGGACGGCAGGGCAACCGTCGCCTGGTGGTTGCCGCGGATCGCGCGGCGCTGGAAGCAGGGCTGCGCGTCGGAATGCCTGCGACGAAGGCGCAGGCTCTGGTTCAGGGGCTGGTGGTTATGGACGCGGAACCCGATGCCGACGCGGAGGCATTGGAGCGGCTGGCCCTGTGGGCATTGCGGCGGTACGCGCCGATGGTCGCTGTGGATCCTCCGGACGGATTGGTCATGGACACCATGGGCGCCGATCACCTTCATGGCGGCGAACAAATGATGCTGACCGATATGGTCGAACGTCTCAGCCAGGTCGGCTTCTCGGCGCGGGCAGCGATAGCCGATAGCTGGGGCGCCGCACACGCTGTCGCGCGATACGTCAACCGGACCGTCAGCCTGGTCACCGTTAACGCAACCTGCGAAGCGATCCTCCCTCTGCCCATCGCGGCACTGCGATTGCCCGATGCGATCGTCGGCGGTCTGCGTGTTTTGGGTTTCGACAGGGTAGGCGAGCTTTTGAAGCAGCCGCGCGCGCCACTGACCCTGCGCTTCGGCCCGGAATTGTGTCGCCGTCTCGACCAGGCTGCTGGCCGCCTCTCAGAGCCGATAGAGCCAGTGCGGCCAGCCGAAATGGTCGAGGTCAAACGTGCCTTTGGCGAGCCAATCGGTGCGGCCGAGACAATCGCACGCTATGTCGGCAAGCTTGTTCAAGCGCTGAGTATCGAGCTCGAGACCAAAGGCCTCGGCGCCCGGCGGCTCGATCTGTTGCTCTACCGCGTCGACAACCGCATCGAAGCCATTCGCGTCGGCACGGCCTTGCCGGTCCGCGATGTGAAACGGCTGACACGACTGCTCTGCGACAAGATCGAGACGGTCGATCCCGGCTTCGGCATCGAGTTGATAAGTTTGTCCGCGCCCCTGGCTGAACCGCTGACACCCAGGCAGACCATTTCGTCACTCATCGAGCAACGAGATACTGACATCTCCGACCTGATCGACATACTCGGCAATCGCGTCGGCGAGGAGATGCTCTATCGGTTTACGCCGGTGGCAAGCGACGTGCCCGAGCGATCGTTTCGGCGGGTGGCCCCCGCGTCTGCGGAAACCGGCGACGCATGGCCAGACCATTGGCCGCGCCCCGCTCGTTTGTTTGCCGTGCCTGAGCTCATCGAGGCGATAGCGCTGCTGCCGGATCATCCGCCGGCGAGCTTTACCTTGAGAGGCATCCGTCGGCGAGTCAAGCGCGCCGACGGGCCCGAGCGGGTCTTTGGGGAGTGGTGGAAGCGTGACGCCGAGCTTGCCGCCGTGCGCGACTATTTCCAGGTCGAGGACGAAGCCGGCGAGCGCTTTTGGATCTATCGCGCCGGTGACGGCGAGGATGCCGGGACCGGTTCGCATCGCTGGTTCCTGCACGGCATCTTCGGATGAATGCGTCTTACGTCGAACTGCAATGCACCTCGCACTTTTCCTTCTTGCGCGGCGCCAGCTCCTGCGACGAATTGTTTGCGCAAGCAGCCATCATGGACATACCGGCACTTGCCATTTGCGATCGCAACAGCCTGGCGGGCATTGTGCGCGCGCATGAGGCGGCCAAGGCGACCGGTGTCAGGCTGATCGTCGGCTGCCGTCTCGATCTGGTGGACGAGATTTCGGTCCTGGTCTATCCGACCGAGCGCGCATCCTACTCCCGGCTATGTCGCATGCTGTCGTTGGGCAAGGGACGTGGCGGCAAGGCGAAGTGCGTGCTGCATTGGGACGACCTTGTTGCTTATGGCGAGGACCTCGTTGCGGTGTTCCTGCCCGACCAGGCCGACGATACATGCTCGCTCTGGCTGCGGCGGATCCAAGAGGCCTTTGACGGTCGCGCCTATATGGCGCTGGCGCTGCGCCGCCGTCCCAATGATGCGCTACGGCTGCACGATCTGTCCAACCTCGCCGGACAGGCCGGCGTGCCGACCGTCGTTACCAACGACGTGCTGTTCCACGAACCGTCACGGCGCATCCTGCAGGACGTCATCACCTGCATCCGGCACAATGTCACCATCGACGATGCCGGGTTTCGGCGCGAGCGGCATGCCGACCGCTATCTGAAACCTCCCGCTGAAATGGCACGGCTTTTTGGCGGCTATCCCGAAGCGATCGCCAGGACGGTCGAGATCGCCGATCGCTGCCGGTTCTCATTGGACGAGCTTGCCTATCAATATCCCGAAGAGCGGATGCTACCGGGGCTGACACCGCAGCAGGCCTTGGAGAAACTCACCTGGGAAGGCGCGACGGAGCGGTTTCCCGAGGGCGTGCCGGACAAGGTTGTCGGCACACTCAAGCATGAATTGCAGCTCATCGAGAAGCTGCAATACGCGCCGTATTTTCTGACGGTCAATGCGATCGTTCGCTTTGCCCGCAGTCAGGACATCCTCTGTCAGGGCAGGGGATCAGCCGCCAACAGCGCCGTCTGCTATGTGCTGGGCATCACCTCGATCGACCCCGACCGCAATGATCTCCTGTTCGAGCGCTTTGTCTCGGAAGAACGCCGCGAACCGCCCGACATCGATGTCGACTTCGAACACGAGCGGCGTGAAATCGTCATGCAATGGGTGTTCGACACCTATGGCCGTGAACATGCAGCACTTTGCTCGACCGTCATCCGCTATCGTTCCAAGGGCGCCATGCGCGATGTCGGCAAGGCCCTTGGCCTTCCCGAAGACCTCATCAAGATGCTGTCGTCACAGGTCTGGGGCTGGTCGGACGAAGGCGTCCAGCCAAAACATGCCGAGGAGCTGAATCTCAATCTCGAAGACCGCCGCCTGCGGCTGGCGTTGGACTTGGCCAGGCAGCTGATCGGCGCGCCGCGGCATTTGTCGCAGCATCCCGGTGGCTTCGTGCTGACCCGCGACAGGCTCGACGATCTGGTGCCGATCGAGCCGGCCGCAATGAAGGACCGCCAGGTCATCGAATGGGACAAGGATGATATCGATGCGTTGAAGTTCATGAAGGTCGACGTACTGGCGTTGGGCATGCTGTCCTGCATGAAGCGCGGCTTCGATCTCCTGTCACAACACAAGGGCATCAGTCTCGATCTCGCAACGATCCCTGCCGAGGATCCGCGCACCTACGCCATGATCCGCAAGGCCGATACGCTGGGCACCTTCCAGATCGAATCCCGCGCCCAGATGTCGATGCTGCCGCGCATCAAGCCGCGGACCTTCTATGATCTGGTCATCGAGGTGGCGATCGTACGGCCCGGCCCGATCCAGGGTGATATGGTGCATCCCTATCTGCGCCGGCGGGAAGGCAAGGAGGACGTCGTCTATCCCAAGCCCGAGCTCGAAAAGGTGCTCGGAAAAACGCTAGGCGTCCCGCTGTTCCAGGAGCAGGCTATGCGGGTCGCGATTGAATGCGCTGGCTTTACGCCTGGCGAAGCCGATCAGCTTCGCCGCGCCATGGCCACGTTCAAGCACACTGGCGGTGTTTCCAGCTTTGGCGCCAAGCTGATCGGCGGCATGGTCAAGAACGGCTATGAGCGCGAATTCGCCGAAAAGACCTTCAAACAGCTGGAGGGCTTCGGCAGCTACGGCTTTCCCGAGAGCCATGCAGCCAGCTTCGCGCTGATCGCCTACGCCTCGTCCTGGCTGAAATGCCATCATCCCGATGTCTTCTGCGCGGCTCTCCTCAATGCTCAGCCAATGGGCTTCTACGCACCGGCGCAGATCGTTCGCGATGCCCGCGACCATGGCGTCGAGGTGCGGGCGGTATGTGTGAATGCGTCGCGCTGGGACTGCACGCTCGAGCCCACCGAGAACGAGGGCCGGTTCGCCGTGCGTCTTGGGCTGCGCATGGTGCGTGGCCTTGCCAATGCCGATGCTGCGACCATCGTCACGGCACGTGCCGACCTGCCCTTTGCGTCGGTAGATGACCTCTGGCATCGCGCTGGTGTTCCCGCGGCATCTCTGGTCGAACTCGCCCAGGCCGACGCCTTTCAACCCTCATTGTCGCTGGCGAGGCGAGAGGCGCTGTGGGCGATCAAGGCGCTGCGCGACGAGCCGCTGCCACTGTTTGCGGCGGCCTCGGCTCGCGCGCGCCACACGGTGCCGGAAATCCACGAGTCAGCCGTGGCATTGCGCGCCATGACATCAGGCGGCGAGGTCGTCGAGGACTACGGGCATGTCGGGCTGACCTTGCGCGATCATCCTGTGTCCTTCCTGCGTGCCGACCTGCGGCGCAAGCGCATCGTCTCTTGCCGCGAGGCCATGCAGGCGCGCGATGGCCAGTGGCTGGAGGCAGCCGGGCTTGTGCTGGTTCGACAACGTCCCGGCTCAGCCAAGGGCGTGATGTTCATCACGCTTGAGGACGAGACCGGCATCGCCAACCTGGTCGTGTGGGTGAAGGTCTTCGAGAAGTATCGCAGGGTCGTGCTCGGCGCCGGCATGATTGGTGTTTACGGGCGCATCCAAAGAGAGGGCGACGTGGTTCATCTCGTCGCCCATCGGCTGAGTGATCTCTCAGCCGATCTTGCCAGCGTTGGCGACCGGGACACTGCCTTCCCGCTGCCGCATGGGCGGGGCGACGAATTCCATCATGGCAGCCCCACGCCCGATCCACGCGGCATGCCGAAGGGGCCGAGGCCGAGGAATATCATTGATCCCTATCTGCACATCGATCAGATCAAGGTGAAGACGCGGGATTTTAAATAGGGGGCAATGCTGGGCAGCCGGCACAGTCCGCCGGTAACATCAAAATTTATTTGCGGCGCCTCGGCGTGCTGATATTATTCGGCCTTCGTAGCTTTCGAGGAGGAAAGGCTATGTTGTATCCCGGTCAGTGCTTGGGGCCGTGCGAGATTGACGTGCTCGCGCGCGTGTGTCGAACGGTATGCCAGGAACGAGGTCTATCGCTTCAATCCATCGACGCCGAGCGCACCGCCGCGCACCTGCTCAAGTTGTTTATGAACGGCTTGACGGGCGAGGAGGAATTGCTGGATGCCGAGAGGAACCGCGCGGTGCGCATATCCTATTCTACCGCACCTCTCGTGTGCACTGCTGCAGGCCAATTGGCCGGCGCAGCAGCCTCTTAGGGTCTCCTCTTCAGCCGGCGGCCGACAGGAACGCACTGCCATGCCGCGGGATTGGAAATAGGAAGCTCAATCGGTGCTTCTGTCATTTCAGAGAAAGGCCTTGAACGCCGCTGCGAGAGCGGCTGGATTTTCTTCGGCGACATGGTGCCCACTCTTGATCCCGTAGCCGCCCACGTTGTCGGCCCAGTGCTTCCAGATTGCGACCGGATCGCCATAGATCTGCTCCAGGTCGTCGTCGAGTGACCAAAGGCATAGCATCGGACAGCGCACCTTCCGGCCGGCCTCTCGATCCTCACGGTCATGGCGATGGTCGATCCTGATACCTGCGCGGTAGTCTTCGACCATCCCATGGACTACCGCGGGATCGTGGATCAGCGAAACCAACTCGTCATAGGCTTCGCGTCCCATCTCATCTGGCTGCAAGGCGCTATACCATACCATCGGGTCTACCAGGATGGCCCGTTCCGGCTTCTCGGGCTGAGCGAAGAAGAACCAGTGGTACCAATTGCGGGCAAATTTCCAGTCGGCACGCTCCAGATGCTCGATAACTGGCAATCCATCCACGGTGATCAGTTTTCGCACCAGATCGGGATGGTCCATCGCCATTCTGAAAGCCACCAGACTGCCACGATCATGCCCGGCGACGAAGAAACTGTGGTGGCCCAACCTTTCCATCACCTCCACCAGCGCCGAGGCCTTTGCCCGCTTGGACGAGAACCTGCTCTCCGGATCGTCCCGCGGTATGTAGGAGCGCCCGAAGCCGGGGAGGTCGGGGCACACGATCCTGAAATCTGCTGAGAGCAAGTCCGCGACGTGGCCCCACGTCATGTGCGAGCGAGGATGGCCATGGATCAGAAGCAGAGGCGGCCCAGATCCGCCATGCCGAAGCCGTATCGGTCCGCCCTCCGTTTCCACCATTTCAAGCACGAAGTTTTCGAACATCTATCCGTCCTCAGAATTGGCGGCTGTCCCCGTGAAGAACGTTCTGAGGATGGAATGGTTCGGGACGTTCGGGACGGGCCAATCGCCGCTGCAGGCACGTCGGCTTCCGGTTGGCTTCACGAAGAGCCCCTTTTGGAGGCGCGAATGGCTACAAGACGGATCTAACGGAGAAGGCCCTCGTCGTCGAAAGCGTCCCAGCCCTTCAACTTGGGCCGGGGAGGGTCATCTCTGGGGTCATTCCCGGCACCGCGACCCTTGCCGCTACCTTTTCCCGCTCGCGTCAGTGCGGCCTTACCGGCGCCGCGCCGTCTGTTCTGGGTGACTTGCTGCACATCCTCTTCGCGCCAAAGGCTTGGCAGATCACGATCAAGGACGTCTTCGATGTGCTTGGGATCGAAAACGTGGAAGGTGACGGCCTTGGATCGACCGCGCATCTTCACGGTGCGGGTGCCAATGCTTTGCAGCCGTCCGTCTTTGAGCCACTTGTGACGCTCGCGCGAAGAAATTGTGAGGATGTCCTCGGCCTCGCGCGGCAGGACCGGCAGCACCTCGATGGTTTCCAGCGTCTTGGCGATCTTGTTTGAGGCGGCCTCGAACTCTTCGGCATCGTCTTCGCCCATCCGCAATGTCATGTGACCGGTTTCGGCTTTGGCGTACTTCCTCACAGCCCATGGCAGACGGGCACGTATTTCACGCTCGATTCCTTTCGTGCGCACCGACGACCCAAGTGTCGCTGCTGGCGGCAGTGGCCACTCGGCAACCAGGGGCAACGAAGCGCTCATGTCTTGGCGAGAGCTGCGATTTCGAGGGGTAACAATTGCCGCAGCGATGCCATTGAGGATCTCCCGGGTTCGCGCAAAACGCACCAGCTAGTCGCTTCCTTCTCTTACGGTTTCGACCGCCAACGACCCAGCCGGCAGGGCCTTCAACAGCTCTGCCTCGGGTTTAGTGAGATGGATCCACGCCGCCCAATCCTGCGGGCGGAGCACCACAATCTGCCGATTGTGGATGGGTGCCACGTCCGGGCCAGGTTCCGTCGTCAGCATCGCGAATGTGGGTGGCTTGTTGCCTTCGCCATCGCGCCACAGGCCGGCGATTGCCATGAACGGGGTGCCGTTGAGAGTGAAGCGATGCTTCGCCTTTGGTGACTTCTTTCCGGTGAATTCGAAGAAAGCCGATGCCGGAATAAGGCAGCGCTTGCTGTTGGCGAAACTCCGTCCGTCAGAGCGGAAGTTGAAGACCGGCCCGCCCTTTGGCCCGGAGGGCGGAAAGGCAAAGGTCATGCGGGTG
>NZ_RZRQ01000287.1:0-7587 GCF_003997785.1 Mesorhizobium sp. M7D.F.Ca.US.004.01.2.1
GTCGAATAGTCATTTGAAAGCGCTCCGGGCCGTAGCGGCCCGGAGCCTGCCCTTTCACAACGCCGCGTCCGAAGGGACGCCGTGGCGAATTTGAATCCGCGCCCGATCCTTGCGAAAATCAGCTTGATTTTCGGGGTCGTGCGCCAACCGGATCAGCCCATGAACCCGCGCACACGCATAGCCCTGGAGTTCGTTCTCGACAACCTCGTCTGGTTCATGTTGCTGTTCGTGCTGGTGGTCTTCTCGATCTTCGTCCCGAACTATTTCCAACTCGGTATCTTCGCCAACATCATCGAGGCGTCCAGCGTGCTCGGCGTCATGTCGATCGGCCTGGCGCTGGTAATCATCGCCGGTCACATGGACCTGTCGGTCGAATCCGTGGCAGCGCTCAGCGCCATGGCGGTCGGCATCCTGTTCTGCTCGTCCGGAATAGGGCTTGGCGTTCAATTGCATCCCGAATGGCTGATGGTTCCGGTGTCGCTGCTGCTGGCGCTGGCCGTCGGCGGCCTCATCGGCGCTTTCAATGGCTATCTGGTGGTCAAGGTGAAGATGAGCGCCTTCATCATCACGCTGGCGTCCTACATCTGGGTGCGTGGCCTCGTGCTCGTGATTTCGGGCGGCCGCTCGGCGCAGGACCTGGCGCCAGCCATCCGCTGGTTCGGCATCCAGCGCCTTATCGGCCTGCCGCTCACCGCCTGGATCGCGGTTGGCTGCTTCGTCGTCTTCTCGCTGATCATGGCCAAGACGCCGTTCGGCCGGCATCTCGTGATGATCGGCGGCAACGAGACGGCCACCTTCCGCGCCGGCATCCGGGTGAACCGCAATCTCATCATCGCCTTCGTTCTCGCCGGCGCCATCGCCGGTCTTGCCGGCTGGCTGCTGGCGATCCGCACCTCGGGCGCCACCGCCAATCTCGGCGTCGGTCTGCTATTCAACGCCTTCGCCGCCGTCGTAATCGGCGGCGTCAGTCTGAAAGGCGGCGTCGGCACCCTGCCTGGCGTCTATGCCGGCGTGCTGTTGCTCTCAGCCATCAACACGGCGATCAACCTGATGGGCCTGCCGGCCAACTTCACCCAGGTGATCCATGGCCTGCTGGTGCTGGCCGCCGTGCTGCTCGACGCTTTCAAGCAAACCATCCGCCAAAGACTCGCATAACAGGACGGCTCGCATGACCGGACGACTGAAAGACAAGGTGGCGCTGATCGTCGGCAGCGCCCGCGGCATCGGCAAGGGCATTGCACTCCGCTTTGCCGAGGAAGGCGCGAGGCTGGTGCTGGCCGACACCGAAGTCGAGGCCGGGCAAGCGACCGCGCACGAGCTGGGCGTTCCCTTCATCCGCACCGATATCTCGCAAATGAGCGATGCCGAGGCAGCCGTCGCGCTGGCGCTCAAGCTCCATGGCCGCCTCGACATCATCGTGCAGAATGCCGGCATCTATCCCTGGCAGCTGATCGAAAACACCAGCGCCGACGACTGGGACCGCGTCATGGCGGTCAATCTGCGCGGCACCTTCAATGCCAGCCGCGCGGCCCTGGTGCCGATGAAGGCGCAAGGCTTTGGCCGCATGCTCTACACCTCCTCCATCACCGGCCCGCATGTCACCAGCCCCGGCCATGGCCATTATTCGGCCAGCAAGGCCGGCATCAACGGCTTCATCCGTGCGGCGGCGCTCGAATTCTCCGGTTACGGCATCACCGTCAACGGTGTCGAGCCCGGCAACATCCTCACCGAGGCCATCGAACTGCATCGGGGTGCTGCCTACATCAAGAACATGGAGGACTCCATTCCACTCGGCCGCCTCGGCAGCCCGCGCGACGTCGCCAACGCCTTCCTGTTCCTCGCCTCCGACGATGCCAGCTACATCACCGGCACGACCATCATCGTCGACGGCGGGCAGCTGCTGCCCGAGGGCAATGATTTTCGGCTGTTGCCGCCTTGATCACAGCACGAACGGCAGTGAATCGCTCAGTCTCCTGACGACGAGGGGAATGAGAAGCATAACTTCAAGCTACAGATCCATCGCCCGCGTATTAGTTGGCGAATATTCCCCCACAAGTTGCAGCGGAACAACTTCGCATCTCAAAGGTTGTTCATCTAGTGCTGATCAAGGGGGATGTTTGGCAATGGCCAATAAAATCAGAACCAGTCATATCTACCAGCGGGCTCATGCTTTGGCCGAGGGTGGTGTCCACCACTCGCCAGCCGAGATCATTGCCGCATTGCTCGCCGAGGGCTACCCGGAAGCGGCCGAGTTGCTGAACTCCAGAAACATCCATGCCGATCTGCTGCGGGTTTGTGACGCGGCGGCGAATGGACAGCCAGGCACGCCATACCGTGGGCTTCGTCATTGACGCGGCCGTGGATGGATCGTCTGATTGGAATGGTGGGCGATGACGGGCTCGAACCGCCGACATCTTCGGTGTAAACGAAGCGCTCTACCAACTGAGCTAATCGCCCGCTCCGGGCCGGACCTTTAAGCGGTCAGGATCGGCTTCGCAAGGCCAAATGAGCGCAAGACGCCTTGGTTGGATGCCGGTTTTGCCAACAAAACGCCGGCTGTCAAAAAACCTTCTCCTGTTTGCTGTTATGCTGTCCTGTCACGCTTGACACCCGGTGGCGAACCCCTTATCCAGCGCCCCAACGACGAACACGGCTGACACGTGTTCGCCATGCGCGGGTGTAGCTCAGTTGGTTAGAGTGCCGGCCTGTCACGCCGGAGGTCGCGGGTTCGAGCCCCGTCACTCGCGCCACCCTCCAACCCCTTGTTCTGCAAGGGTTTCAAGGAGGGTGGCGTTGAAGCAAGTTTGGTCGAGTTTCAATTTTTTTTTGCGCCAAGTTTCAACTTTTTGAACATGCTGACTGGCGGTCCCCTGAACTGGCGTTTCAGCAAGGCACAGGCCGGCCTCGGCGCGCTAGGCGATCTCGGCTCACACCATATTTACCAGGCGCGCTTCCTTGTCGGCGAGGTCGCCGAGGTCGCGGCCATGACTGGAACATGGAGCAAGGATTCCTCAAACCAGATCCTTGACGTCAACGACGATGCTTTCGTCTGCGCGGCACGGCTCGAAAACGGAGCGACGGCGTCGTTCGAAGCGACGCGCGTGGCTGGAGCCCACAATCTCGGTGGCTTCATCGAGGTCGACGGCACCAAAGGGTCCGTCGCTTTCCACATGGAGCGGCTGAACGAGCTGGTCATCTACGAGCCGAAGCGCGGTCCACGGGTGCAGATGGTGACGCAGGCCGGCCATCCTTACAGCGACTTCTAGCTGCCGATGGGCATCCAGGGCCAGCATCCGCTCGGCTGGAACGAGTGTTTCGCCCATCAGGCCAGACACATGCTGGAGGCCGTGGAAGGCGGCAAGCCGATCGCGCCGCGAGCCACTTTCGAGGACGGATACCGTGTAGCCGAAACCGTCGATGCGATCGCGCGGTCAGCGGAATCGGGAACCTTCGAAACCGTCAGGTTCCGGTCCTGAGTTCACGGAATGCCGTTCTATGCAAATGCCGTTGGCAACCCCGACGCGGACTTTTCAACATCGGTCAGAAGCGGACTCTCCCAGGTGAAAGCGCACATGACAGCTTGGCGCCGCATATCGGCCGTCGAGAAGCGCTTTTTATTTCCTGAAGGCAGACATGGCCGACCACCACACTCCAGGTCCTCCAAAGCCTGCCCCGCATGATCCGCTTACTCAAATAATACTCGCCCCCCCGGCGTCAGATCCTGCGAAGCGCGTCAGCGGGGAGAAGACGTGTAGCGCGCCAGGCCGGGTAGAGCGCGCCGAGGGGGCCAGCGATGAAGACGAAGATCAGCGCCTGCGCGATCGACCAGCCTGACAGGTAAGGCACGATCAAGCCCGCTGCGAAGTTTGTCTTCGCCGCCATCTCCATCGTGAGGACGCCGAGAATGATCCCGATGACCCCGCCGGCTGCGCTCATGATCACGCCTTCGATGAGAATGAGCCGAAGAATCCGCCGCGGTGACCAGCCAAGCGCCGCGAGAACTCCAATCTCGAACGTCCGTTCGTTCACGGCCATCAGAAGTGTATTGGCGACGGCGACAGAGGCCATCGCCATGACAACCAGTGAAATTGTCTGGGCAATCGCTCGAAGCAGATCGAAGATGCGGATGCTGCTGGAAAACTGCTCGGTGTCACCTACCTCAAACCCCTGTGCGGCTGCGATGAGCCGGGTTCGGGCAACAGCGATGTCATTCTTGTCGAGTGGGCGCTTCAACCTCACCTCGTACAAGGTAAAAACGTCCTCCCGCGACAGGAGTTGCTGCAGTCCTTCAAGCGGAACGATCGCGCTGTTCTGGTTCAGCACGGACGAGAACGACGCGATGCCGACAATCCTATAGGGCTGGAACTGCAGCTCGACGGTATCACCCACCCGCTTGTCCAATGCGCGGGCGATCGATTCGCCAAGGATCACGGACCACTGGTCCCCCGGTGCAGGGATTCGCCCCGCCAGGAGGTGCATGTCTTTCCACAGGAAGCTGTCGCTCGGCCAGCCGGCCATGACAATATTTGCAGCGTCGTCAGCGGTGGTGATGTTCAGGAGAATGCCCGACACGGCCTCGACGTTTGGTACCGCGGAAAGCCCGGAGCTCAGCGACTTGGGCACGGCGCTGCTCACGAGGTTGAACGCACTGCGTTGGCTCACCACCAAGTCTGCACCGTTCTCATTGATTCCTGAAGCAAATGAGTGCTGGACGCCAGCGGTCAGGCCGGTAAGCGCCACAAACCCCGCGACCGCCAGAGCGATGCCGAGAACCGTGAGGAGGGTGCGAAGCGGGCGCGAAATGAGACCGCGCAAGGGAAGGGTCAGCTCTGTCATGGGTTAGCGGATCCGCAACGTCGGCGCGGGCGTCGGCATCGCCGTCATTCGGTTGTCCGAACGGATGCGGCCGTCGGATATCTCGACGCGCCGACCGCACAGCGCGGCCACGTCCTCGTCATGGGTCACCACGATCACTGCGGTACCGAACTCGCGATGCGCGTTGCCAATGATGCTCATCACGGACTGGCTCGTCTGCACGTCGAGACTTCCTGTCGGCTCGTCCGCAACGAGAAGCTTCGGACGGTTGGCAAGCGCCCGCGCAATTGCAAGCCGCTGACGTTCGCCGCCCGAAAGCTCGGCCGGCCGGAGCGTAGCGCGTTCGGCAAGACCGAAATGTGCCAGAAGTTCGAGCGCGCGAACGCGACGCTGCCGCGCTCCGCCGAGGTTTCCCAACAAAGCCACCTCGATATTCTCGCGCGCCGATAAGGACTGGAGCAGGAAGAAGTTCTGGAAAACGATGCCGATCCTGCTGGCCCGCACGGCTGCCCATGCTGCCCTCCCGTTGACGGCCCGTCCTTCGAACCGAACTTCGCCGCGCGTTGGCCGGTCGAGGCCGCAGACCAGGTTCAGGATCGTGGACTTGCCGCTCCCGCTGCGGCCGACAATGGCGACGGTCTCATCATCCTCGATCGCAAGCGACACACCGTCAACGGCGACAATACGACCGCCATCAAAGTCGCGGCCGACATTGCTCAATTCGACGAGGAGGGACATGAGCACAAGCGAGGCGTCATACCCGGCCTTTCCTGAGATCGGCGACAAGTGCTGGGATCGAGCCGCCGTTGCCGGCGAGCAGTTGGCCAACACGGTCCCGCTGCTGCACGGTCACGGAGCCGCCGTCGACAAAGACATCGCCGATGCAGAGCTGTCCGCGGCAGTGGCGGACACGCCAGTCCACTGACGTTGGGCCGTGGAGCGGCCGGCGGAATTCGCTGCGCACCAGGATGTCGCCGTTAGCCAGAGCCTTTGTGCCGAGCACGGTGAAAGTCTTGTCCTGCGTCCGCTCCAGCCTTTCGGCCAGCCTGTGTGCAATAGCATACAGAAGCGCATCGACCACCGAGGCGCGGTCGTCTGCACTCGCCCGGCGCCAATACGTCCCGAGCACGGCTTGCGCGATCCCCCTACCGTCGAACGCCGCGGAGATCGAGCGGAGCTGCGACTCTGCAGGTCCACCGTGCCCAAGCACTATCGCCGCCTGGCGCACAGTCTCAACCAACTTGACCGCGTCACTCTGCTCATCGGCAGCTGCCGAAAGCGATGGGGCGCAGATCGCGAGTAGCACCGGGACAAGCAACAGCCGGGCCAAAGCTGCCCAGCTTGCGTACGACCATGGGCCTGCTGTCATGATCCTATGTCATCCAATGCGCTGTTGGCTGTCAACATCGAGCGTCTCGGGAGCCTGTAGAGGCGCATGCCCAAAAGCGGCAGCCAGCGGTTCGAGGCGAGCGACCCGCGCTTTCTGCCTTTCCGTCAGGTCGGGATGGCGGCTACGCACCTGTTTGCCGAACGTCGCGGCGACCTGCAGTACCCGCTCCTCGCAGCCGCGGGAAAATGGCAGGCCCAGTTCACGGTAGATCCGCTTCATCTCACCCGCGGGGTCGGCGGTGAGATCCTGCAGCCGCACTTCCGCGAGGTCGGCGGCTGAGATCTGAGCTCTATCGGCTAGATAGTGCATCTCTGTCGCGAGATATTCGCAGGTGATGATCTCCTCCTGCTCATCCTCGGGCAGTGGCGGCTGCAGGGCGAACGCACGTTGCAATTCGCGCGCCAGAAGCAGGTTGGACCGGAACACGACTTCCGGCGAACGGGAGATGTGGACAAACTTGGCGCCCGGAAACAGTTCCTGGAGGTAGCGGACGCGCGCCGTATGGCTCGGCGACTTGAGCAGAAGTCGCCGTCCGCCTGCAACGAGAGTAAGCTTCTGAACGAAACCGAACTGATGCGAGCGCCAGCGGCTTAACTCCCCCTTCGAAAGCGCGTCGAGATCGTGAAATCGATTAAAGAAGGCTTGCCGGCGGGGAAGTATGGCGCGTCCCGCGAGGACGGACATCCCTCCCAGATTGTTCAACGCGAAGTCGTCCTCCCCCGGCAGCTTGGCGCCCACTGGCACGACTGCGCTAAGGCGCGTCAACGGCAGCAACGGCACGAAAAGGTAGCGCAGGAGAAACCATCCAGGGACGAATGCCTGAGGGGCCAGGACCTGCGGCCAACTCGGCGATCTCAGGTCTGGGTCGGCTGCCAGCAGGTTCTGCAAAAACGTCGTTCCGGATCGGAAGTAGCCGAGGACGAACACGGGGGCATTATCCCTCCCCATCTGGGGAGGTCGTAGCCGCAGCCATGCCGCAAGGATCACGCGCTCCGGCAGGGAGGCGACTGTATTGATCCCCGAAAGCAGGAGCAGGAGCACCAGGCGCGGCCAGTAGGCGGGGGGAATGTGGCCTTCCGCGCGCCATAGAATCCGCAGCACGGCGTCAAGAGGTGCCACGCACATGAAGTGCGGATACGGCAAATAGGGCGCCAGCCGACGGGCTGCGAGCGAGATGCTTTCGTGCAGGGCCTTCATAAGGCAGTCCGGAACATCATGGTCTCGGTGGTCAATCCCGGCCCAAACGCCATGCCGCAGCCGAGCAAGCCCGACGGCTCCTTCAGCATTTCAGCCATCACGAACATCACGGTCGCCGATGACATATTGCCGTATTGCCGGAGCACTTCGCGCGATACGGCGAGCGCGGTCGGCTCCAGTTTGAG
>NZ_RZRQ01000288.1:0-7573 GCF_003997785.1 Mesorhizobium sp. M7D.F.Ca.US.004.01.2.1
CACTGGCGTCAAAAGGCCACCGCATCGTCTATGTCTCGGGCGAAGAGGCGGTCGCGCAGATCAGGCTGCGGGCGCAGCGGCTTGGCGTCGCCTCCTCTCCGGTCGAACTTGCCGCCGAGACCAATGTCGAAGACATCCTCGCCACAATAGCCGATGGCAAACGGCCTGACCTCGTCATCCTGGATTCGATCCAGACGCTGTGGACCGACCTTGCCGATTCGGCGCCGGGCACCGTCACCCAGGTGCGTGCCGCCGCGCAGGCGATGATCCGCTACGCGAAATCCACAGGGGCGGCGATCGTGCTGGTCGGCCATGTCACCAAGGAAGGCCAGATCGCAGGGCCGCGTGTCGTCGAGCACATGGTCGACGCCGTGCTCTACTTCGAAGGTGAAGGCGGGCATCATTACCGTATCCTGCGCACGGTGAAGAACCGTTTTGGACCGACCGACGAGATCGGCGTCTTCGAAATGTCGGACAAGGGCCTGCGCGAGGTCGCCAACCCGTCCGAGCTTTTCCTTGGCGAACGCCATGCCAAATCGCCCGGTGCTGCGGTTTTCGCCGGCATGGAGGGCACAAGGCCGGTGCTGGTCGAGATCCAGGCGCTGGTCGCGCCCTCCTCGCTCGGCACGCCACGCCGCGCCGTCGTCGGCTGGGACGGCGCCCGGCTGTCGATGATCCTGGCGGTTCTCGAAGCCCATTGCGGGGTCCGCTTCGGCAGCCACGATGTCTATCTCAACGTCGCTGGCGGCTACCGCATCTCCGAGCCCGCGGCGGATCTCGCGGTAGCGGCTGCCCTGGTTTCCTCGCTCACCGGTCTTGCCCTTCCCGCCGATTGCGTCTATTTCGGCGAAATCAGCCTTTCGGGCGCCGTGAGGCCGGTTGCGCATGCGCAACAGCGCCTCAAGGAAGCCGAAAAGCTGGGTTTTGGAAGCGCGGTTCTGCCCTCGGGCAGCGGGGAATTGGCCGGGGGGATCGGGGCCGGTTCTTTCCAGCCGACCGAGCTTGCCGACCTCGTGGCACGCATAGCCGGCTCACGCCGAAGCCGCGTGGACGTAGAAGACTAGAGCATCGGACCCAAGGGCGGGAACCGGTTTTGGGAAAACCCGATGCTCCGCGCTATAATGCGGCTCATGGAGTGGGGCGAAAGACATGCCGATTACGCTGCTTGACGGAATTCTCGTCGGCTTCACTCTGGTCTCGGCGATGCTCGCCATGGTTCGCGGCTTCTCGCGCGAAATCCTGTCCGTCGTCTCCTGGGCAGCAGCAGCCGCGGCGGCGTTCTTCTTCTACAAGCCGGTCCTGCCTTACCTCAAGCCCTACATCGAGAACGAAAAGATCGCCATGGCGGCCTCCGCCGGCGTCGTCTTCATCATCGCGCTGATCGTCGTCTCGGTCATCACCATGAAGCTCGCCGACTGGATCATCGATTCCCGAATCGGCGCGCTCGACCGTACCCTGGGCTTCCTCTACGGCGCCGCGCGCGGCATCCTGGTCGTTGCCGTCGCACTGCTGTTCTTCAACTGGTTGGCTGGCGCCAAGGCTCCCGCCTGGGTCACGGATGCCAAGTCGCGGCCTTTGCTCGAGCAGATCGGCGCCAAGCTCGAAAGCCTGCTGCCCGAGGATCCGGAAAACGCGATCCTCAAGAAGCTCAACCCGAATCAGCCGGCCGCCGAGACGCCCGCAGCTCCGGACGCCCCGGCAGCGGACGCTCCAGCAGGTGGCGACGATGCCAACACGCCGGCGCCTGACGATGACGCCGCAACACCGCCGGCGGACAACGCGCCGGCCAATCCAGCACCGGCTGCACCGGCAAACTGACGCCGAAAACGGCGTCAGGACCTAACGATGGTGTGAACGGCTGTACGGCGCGCGTTGCTTTCGACGCGAACCCGCACTATATGGCGATTTTAGCGGAGCTTAAGATGGCAGACGCAGACGACGTGCTTTCCGCCGAGGCCGACGACCATTTCCACGACGAATGCGGCGTGTTCGGCATTTTCGGCCGGCAGGATGCCGCGGCCATCGTCACATTGGGCCTGCATGCGCTGCAGCATCGCGGCCAGGAAGCGGCCGGCATCGTTTCCTATGACGGCAGCCAGTTCCATGTCGAACGCCATGTCGGCCTGATCGGCGACACCTTCACCAAGCAGCGCGTCATCGACAGCCTGCAAGGCAACCGCGCCATCGGCCACACGCGCTACGCCACCACTGGCGGCGCTGGCATGCGCAACATCCAGCCCTTCTTCGCCGAATTGGCCGATGGCGGTTTCGCCGTCGCCCACAACGGCAATCTGACCAATGCCATGACCGTGCAGCGCGCGCTGCAGAAGCAGGGCGCGATCTTCTCCTCGACCTCCGATACCGAGACGCTTTTGCACCTTGTCGCCACCAGCAAGGAGCGCGATTTGAACTCGCGTTTCATCGATGCGGTGCGGCAGGTCGAGGGCGCATTCTCGCTGGTGGCGATGACGGCCAAGAAGATGATCGGCTGCCGCGATCCGCTCGGCATCCGGCCGCTGGTGCTCGGCGATCTCGACGGCGCCTGGATCCTGGCTTCAGAGACCTGCGCGCTCGACATCATCGGTGCCCGTTTCGTGCGCGACCTGAAACCCGGCGAGATGGTCGTCGTCACATCCAAGGGCATTGAAAGCCTGTTCCCCTTCGAGCCACAGAAGACCCGCTTCTGTATCTTCGAATATGTCTATTTCGCGCGGCCGGATTCGTCGGTCGAAGGCCGCAACGTCTATGAGGTGCGCAAGCGCATCGGCGCCGAGCTCGCGGTCGAAAGCCCGGTCGAGGCGGACATCGTCGTGCCGGTGCCGGATTCGGGCACGCCTGCGGCGATCGGCTTCAGCCAGGCGGCGGGTATTCCCTTCGAGCTCGGCATCATCCGCAACCATTATGTCGGCCGCACCTTCATCCAGCCCGGCGATTCGATCCGCCACATGGGCGTCAAGCTGAAGCACAATGCCAACCGCCGCATGATCGAAGGCAAGCGCGTGGTGCTGGTTGACGACAGCATCGTGCGCGGCACCACCAGCCAGAAGATCGTGCAGATGGTGCGCGACGCCGGCGCCAAGGAAGTGCATATGCGCATCGCCTCGCCGCCGACACGCGCCTCCTGCTTCTACGGCGTCGACACGCCGGAGAAATCGAAGCTTCTGGCATCGCGCATGTCGGTGGAGGAGATGGCCGAGTTCATCCGCGTCGATTCGCTTGGGTTCCTTTCCATCGACGGGCTCTACCGCGCCGTCGGCGAGGCCAGCCGCGACAACGACCAGCCGCAATTCTGCGACGCCTGCTTCACCGGCCAGTACCCGACCCGCCTGCTCGACTTCGAAGGCCACGACAATGTGCGCACGCTGTCGCTGCTGGCGACGAGCGGGACGTAGGATTGCCGGTCCTTCGCCAGAGCGGTTCATCGTTTCACGGAAACGTAGAACCGCTCTATCTCCTTGTTTCGACGCAATTCCGGACGGAAAACCGTTTCACACTTTTCCTGGAATTGCTCCAGCCTTAGCCAGATTTCCGGAATCCATCGCATGACCCTCGACCTTACCGGCCGCGTTGCGGTCGTCACCGGCGCCTCGCGCGGCATCGGCTATTTCATCGCCAAGGAGTTGGCTGCCGCCGGCGCGCATGTCATCGCGGTGGCGCGCACCGTCGGCGGCCTGGAAGAGCTCGACGACCAGATCAAGGCGGCCGGCGGCCAGGCGACACTGGTGCCGCTCGACCTCACCGACATGGCCGGCATCGACCGGCTGGGCGGCGCCATCCACGAACGCTGGGGCAAGCTCGACATTCTCGTCGCCAATGCCGGCGTGCTTGGCGTCATCTCGCCGATCGGCCATGTCGAAGCAAAAACCTTCGAGAAGGTGATGACCATCAACGTCACCTCGACCTGGCGGCTGATCCGCTCGGTCGACCCGCTGCTACGGCTTTCGGACGCCGGCCGCGCGATCATCCTGTCTTCCAACGCGGCGCACTCGGCGCGCGCCTTCTGGGCGCCCTATGCGGCATCCAAGGCTGCGGTGGAGACCATGATGCGCTCATGGGCGCATGAGACACAAAGCCTGCCGCTGCGGGTCAACGCCGCCGATCCCGGCGCCACCCGCACCGCCATGCGTGCCCAGGCGGTGCCGGGCGAAGATCCCGAGACGCTGCCGCACCCCTCCGAGATCGCCAAACGCATCGTACCGCTGGCCAGCCCGCAGCTGAAAGAGACCGGATTGATCTTCCAGGCCAAGCACAATCGCTTCGTCGCCTATCGGCAGCCGGAATAGAACTTGAGTCTTTTTTGATGTATGCCGGTTTCCAAAACCGCTGCACACTTTTGGGCGACCTGCGTAGGGATTAAATAGGCCTCCGGAAACGTTTCTTCGACGTAGTCGAAGCCCAAACTGGAGGAACCACCATGCGTAAACTGCTTTTCGCCACCGCCGCTGTCCTGATCACAGCTGTGGGCGCCGCCTATTCGCAAGACGCAACGATGAGCTTCTTCGTCACCAGTGTCGGTTCCGGCAAGGGCGCCGATCTCGGCGGCCTCGAGGGTGCCGACGCGCATTGCGCCTCGCTGGCGGAAGCCGCCGGTGTCACCGGCAAGACCTGGGCTGCCTATCTGTCGACCAGCGACACCGATGCGCGCGACCGTATCGGCAAGGGGCCTTGGGTGAATGCCAAGGGCGTCAAGATCGCCGACGACGTCGCCTCATTGCACAGCGATGCCAACGGCATCACCAAGCAAACGGCACTGAACGAGAAAGGCGAAGTGGTCAACGGCCGCGGCGACAAGCCAAACCGCCACGACATGCTGACCGGCTCCAAGCCCGACGGCACCAAGATCGCCGACCAGACCTGCGGCGACTGGACGATGAGCGGGGCGGAAGGGGCCGCGATGATGGGCCATCACGACCGCACCGGCCTCGACGAATCGGCTGCCGCCAAATCCTGGAATTCCTCGCATGCCTCGCGCGGCGGCTGCAGCCAGGAGGCGCTGAAGGGCACCGGAGGCGACGGCCTGTTCTATTGCTTTGCCACCAACTGAGTCGATTGGCTTCAAAAATTGGGGCTGGAACCCGCCGCCATATCACGCGGCTGTGATGTGGCGGTGGAAGGCTGCACCGCGGTCATGCTTTCGTCATTTCCGTGGAGTTGGTAGGATTGCAGCGACTCCCACAACAAGCGCCCAACTGGCAGAACAAGGAAATCCCCATGGCTACGACCGCAGCAGCGTTGGTCTGGTATCTGGTAATCGCCGGCCCGCAGGGCGGCATGGTCGTGCTGCCCAGCACCTTCGACAAGCGCGAACAGTGCACGGCCGCCATCACCGAATATCAGAAGCAGCCGACACCGGCCGGGTGGTCGGTGCAATGCGTGCCCAGCGCCTCGCCCTTCACCGACGAAGGCGACGCCGAGGAACCATCAGCACAGTAAGCGTCAGCGCCGCGCGCTGACCATCAGCTCCGGCTTCTGGCTGATGGTCTGGAACACCACGCAATAGCGCTCGGTCAACTTCAGCAGCGAGTCTATCCGCTCCTGCGGCTCGTCGGTGTCGAGCTTGAAATTGAGCCGGATGGCGCGAAAGCCGACCGGCGCATCCTTGGCGACACCAAGCGTGCCGCGAAAATCGAGATCACCTTCGGCTTCAACGGTTGCGGCGCCGAGCTTGAACTCGAGCGCCGTCGCCACCGCCTTCAGCGTCACCCCGGCGCAGGCCACCAATGCCTCGAGCAGCATGTCGCCCGAGCATAGCTCAAGGCCCGAGCCGCCTGTTGCCGGATGCAGTCCGGCGATGGCAAGCGCCCTGCCCGTTTCCACCTTGCAGGCAACCGACTGGTCGTCGATCGAGCCCTTGGCGCGAAGCGTGATCAGGGCCTGCGAAGCATCGTCACGATAGGCCTGCTTCAGCGGCGCCTGCATGGCCTTCAATTCGGTCGCATCCATCGCTGTCCCTTTCATCGACTGTTTCCACCGCCGGCATCAGCCGTCCGATCGAGATTTGCGCCGACCGCCATGGGAAGGCAATGCCATTCCGCAATACGGGCCAGCCGCTGCCGGTGCTTTGTCCAGCCAGACATCTGCCCGCGAAGGGGAAGAGCGGATGTCATGCCGGCTTTCGCCCATCGCCAACGTCGCCAAGTGGCTTGACCGGAGACGCTGCCAGTTTCCCTCTGCCAGGAGTTGTCCGGCAGGACGAAGGGAGACGTGAAGGAACGCGACAGCGGCAGTTGTACGACCATACAGCCATTTCCTTTGACTTCGATCATCTCGGCCATACCTATGCGGGAGTCGTCCTCGCGGAGCCATCATGCCGGCCAAGCTGAAACTGATCTTCCTTATCCTGCCGATGCTTGCCGCCCTGGTGCAGCCCGTCCTGGCTGAAACGGCGGAGCGGCCGGCGCCCTCGGGCGGCGTGCTATCCCTGCTGCCGCCGCCGCAAACCACCAACCATTCGATCAGCCTCGCCGGGCGCAAGCTGGATTATCAGGCAAAGGCCGCCACCCTGTCGCTGCTTTCCGGCAAGGGCGACGTCACGGCGGAGATCTTCTATGTCGCTTACACGCTGCAGCAACCGGCAAGCGTGGCCAAAGACCCGCAGCGGCCGATCACCTTCGTGTTCAACGGCGGCCCTGGAGCAGCGTCCGCCTATCTGCATATCGGCGCGCTCGGTCCGCGTATTATCGCAACGGGAGCCGACGGCGAATTCCTGCCATCACCGCAAAGACTCATCGACAATCCGGACAGCTGGCTCGACATGACGGATCTCGTCTTCGTCGATCCGGTCGGAACCGGATATAGCCGCGAGGCACCGGGCCAGGACGCGCACGACTTCTGGGGCGTCAATCAGGATGCCAGCTCGATAGGCGCCTTCATCCGGCTCTATCTGGCGCAGAACGGCCGCACCGGATCGCCGCTGTTCCTCGCCGGCGAAAGCTATGGCGGGTTCCGCGCGGCGCTGCTCGCCAGGACATTGCAGGAAGACATCGGCATCAGTCCGAACGGCATCGTGCTGATCTCGCCGGCGCTGGAGTTCACGCTGGTGCAGCCCGACGAATTCGAGCCGCTGCATTGGGCGCTCGAACTGCCTTCACTGGCGGCGGTGCGCCTACGCGCCGAAGGCGTCAGCGGCGATGCTTTGCGGGAGAAGCTGGCCGAAGTCGAACACTATGCACTGGGCGATTACCTTACGGCGCTCACCAGCGGACTGGAGCAAGGCAAGCAACTGGCCAGCCAACGCGTGGCTGACATCACCGGCCTGCCGCTCGACCTCGTGCAGCGCAACTCCGCCCGCATCCCGACCGGCCTATTCGCAAGGGAGTTCTCCCGTGCCAGCGGCAAAGTGCTCAGCCCATATGACGCCATGATCGGCACGGCCGACATCGCGCCCGAGAGCGCCCGCATCGCCGGGCCGGATCCTGTGCTCGACCGCAGCGTACCGGCGCTGACGTCGGCGTTCGTCGGCTATATCAGCGACGAACTGAATTTCCGCACCGATGTCAGCTATCGGCTGCTCAATGGCGAAATCAGCCACAATTGGGATTACGGGACCAGCGCCTCGCGGCAAGGCTATGCC
>NZ_RZRQ01000289.1:0-7554 GCF_003997785.1 Mesorhizobium sp. M7D.F.Ca.US.004.01.2.1
GACCCGAAACGGGCGCAGGTGGAACTGGCCTCGCTGCAGGAAGGCGTGCCGCTCGATGCGCTCTATGGCGTGCTGAAGGCGCTCGGCACGGAAAAAATGCCGGAGGATCCGTCCGACCTGCAAAAGGTGCTCGACGCCCAGGCCGAGCGCCTGAAGAAAATGATGTCCGAACGTGCCGCGCTGCGCACCGACGATCCGGAGATCAAACGCCTGGTCGCCTCCGCCGACAAGGCGATCGGCCAGGGCGCCATCGTGACGGCGCGGAAGTTCCTCGATGACGCGGTCGGCCGGGTCGAGCAGACCAACGACGCGGTCGATAAGGCCGAGGATCTCGTCAAGCAGAAGCGTCTTGCCGACGCCGCGATCTATGCCAGACGCGCCGATGCCTCGGGGCTGGTGTTCGACTACAAATCCGCCGCCGGCGACTACGCCAAGGCGTTTTCACTGGCCGAAAAATGGGACGACAAGCTGCGCTGGAACTACAAGAACCAGGAAGCCGAGGCGCTGAACGCCTACGGCTACGCCACCGGCGACCTTGATGCGCTGCAGCGCTCCATCGATGCCTATCGCACCATCCTGAACTTCATCCCCAATGGCGAACAGAATCGCGACTGGGCGATCACCCGCAACAACATGGCGGTGGTGCTGCAGACCATCGGCGAGCGCGAGACGGAGACCGCACGCCTTGAGGAGGCAGCACAGATCTTTCGCGCCTCCCTTGTCGTGTTCGAGCGCGAGAAAGACGATCTCAACTGGGCCGCCGCGCAGAACAATCTGGCCAATGTGCTGTTGAAGATCGGCGAACGCGAGAGCGACCCGAAGCGCCTGAACGAGGCGGTGGTGGCAATGCGCGCGACGTTGGAGAAGCGCCCGCGTGAAAAAGTGCCGCTCGACTGGGCCGCTTCGCAGAACAATCTCGGCCTGGCGCTCTATGCGTTGTCCGAGCGCGAAGCCGCCGGCGAACATCTGACGCAAGCCGAGGCGGCCTACCGTCTGGCACTTGAGGAATACACGCGCGAAAAGGCGCCGGTGGAATGGGCGATGGTCGAGAACAATCTCGGCAACACGCTGGTGTCGCTCGGCATTCAGCTCAACGACAAGGCGAAGATCAACGAGGCGGCCGATGCGTTCCGTGCCGCGCTCGAGGTGCGAACCCGTGAAACCTTCCCGGTCTCGTGGGCAACCAGCCGGCTCAACCTCGGCAACGCGCTGAGCGGTGTCGCCCGCTTCGATATGGGCACCGGCGTGCTCGAAGAGGCCGCGACGGCCTATGACGATGCGCTGACCGTGTTTACCCGGCAGCGTTTCCCGATGGACTGGGCGTCGGCGCAGAACAATCTCGGTTCGATCTACCAGACGCTTGGCCAGCGCACCCGCGACGCGGCCAAGCTGGAGCAATCGGCCGCGGCGTTCCAGGCCGCCCGGCAGGTCTATGTCAGACGGAAATTCCCGCAGGACTGGGCAATGAGCCACTACAATCTCGGCAACACGCTGCAGCTTCTGGGCGGCGTGACCGATAAGCCGGAACATTACGGTGAGGCCATTGCCGCCTACCGCGATGCGTTGCGCGAGTACAAACGCGAGACGAACCCGCGCCAATGGGCGCTGGCCCAGGCCGGCCTCGGCTCGACGTTGCACTGGCTGAGCATGAGCAATGCTGACCCCAAGACCTTGCTGGAGTCCATCGCGGCCCGCCGGGCGGCCCTCGAGGTGCTCACCGTCGACGCGGCACCGGTCGACTGGGCCAACGCCCAGAACGGTATCGGCATGAGCCTGCTCAACCTCGGCAATCTCGAACGCACCGACAAATATCTCGGTGACGCCGAGGCCGCCTTCACGGCGACGCTGAAGGTATTCACCAGGGAAAGCCTGCCCATGCAATGGGCCTTCGCGCAGAACAATCTAGGCGACATCCACTGGAACCGCGGCAGCTATGGCGGCGGCAAGGCCGAATATCAAAAGGCGATCGAATTCTTCGAGAACGCCAAGCAGGGCTTTACCGAAGCCGGCTACACGATCCCCATCCCGCTCACCGACCAGAAGATCGATCTGGTGAAGAAGCAGATAGCGAAGAAGTAGGTCTACGCTTCCCGCCGACCGTACCTTGTCTTTCGGCCGGCTTTGCCGTCCCTATATGTCTCGTCACCGGAACCCATTGCCGGGAACCGGAGAAGGATAGCGGATGATTCGATTTGCCTTGGCGTTGTTCCTGCTTGTTGTTCCCGGCGCGGCGCACGCCACGGATGCAGGCTGGGCGCTGCTACGCGATGGCGGGCATGTCGTGCTGCTGCGCCATGCCATGGTCACCGGCACCACCGACCCGGCCAATTTCGACATCGACAGCTGTGCCACCCAGATCAACCTGTCGGCGCGCGGCAAGCAGCAGGCGAGCAAGATCGGCGCTCTGTTTGCCGCTCGGGCGGCACCGATCGAGCGCGTGCTGTCCAGCCGCTATTGCCGCTGCCTCGACACCGCGCGCATCGCCTTCGAGGCCGAGCCAGAGCTCTTTGCACCCCTCGATCTCCTGAATGGCGACGAGACGCAGAAGGCCGTGCAGATCGCCGCGATCATGAAGGAAATCCGCGCCTATTCCGGCTCCGACAATCTGGTCATGGTCACCCATCTGGAAGACATCGTGGCACTGACCGGCATCTCGCCGCGCGAAGGCGAGGCCGTGGTTGTCGAGCCGCAGGGCGATGGCCTGCGCGTGCTCGGCCGCGTCACCTTCTGAGCGCTCTACGCGTCGCTGACGCCGGAAGCGGTGTTGCCGAAATGCCACTATTGAAAGAAGCCGCAAATCCGCCATGACAATGCCGCTTGCGACAACCCGTCGCAGGGTCTATAGGCGCGCTCCCGGTCACGAAAACCGAAGTGAGCACAACGGTTGGAGCTTTCGTCTCCGCCCGTGCAGGCGGCATTGCCGCCCTGTATGCGGCGCCGCTTTGGGGATTGGGATCGCGGATGTAGCTCAGTGGGAGAGCGCCGGATTTGGATCCGGAGGTCGGGGGTTCAATTCCCTTCATCTGCACCACGGATAGCTCAGTTGGGTAGAGCATCAGATCGAGAATCTGACTGTCGAAGGTTCAAATCCTTCTCCATTGGCCTGATAAGCCAGCACCCTGCCACGGTGTTATCTGAAAAAGCGGTCCGGGGACTGGAATGCGAAAGACCGAACGGATGGCCCAAGCCCTCGGGCGCGGACCAGCCTGAGTGTCTTTCGCCACCGGCTCGCGGCCAGGCCCGCGGTGACGATCAAGGCGCAGTGTCGCCGGCAAGGGAGGCCAAGGCTTCCGGCGCCCGCTTCACTGTCCCGCGATCCGCTCCCGCAAGCCCGCCACGGATCGATGCCACCAGTCCCCGGATCATTCGTGCCCGGGCTGTGACGCAAGACGACGATGTGAAACGAGAAACGAAAAGGACGATCGACGCATGACTTGACGCCTCGCATGGGGCCATGCCCGACAGGAGTAAGACAATGACAATTCTCGACAAGGTTCTTGGACGCGAGCGCGTCCTCGTTAGGGAAAACGAACGTGCCCTCACCCTCCACAAGGGGGAGATCAAGGCTGTCCTGCTACCGGGCGAACATTGGCTCGCCAACCGGCGCGGCAGCCTTGAAGTGTCCCGGCACGATCTGAAGAACCCGGAATTCGTTTCGGCATACGAGAAGGCGTTGTTCGACAAGCTCCCGGATGTGGCCGCGCGTCATTTCACCGTCGTTCGCACCGGGCGCACGGATGTTGCCGTCATCGAGCGTGACGGCAATCTGCACGCCGTGCTGGCGCCGGATCGCAAGCTGGTGCTGTGGACGGAGGCCGGTCCGTGGAAGGTGACGCTGATCGACACATCAGTCGATCTCGCCATCGATGCGGCGGTCATGCGCCGGCTCGGCCAGGCCCGGAAGGCGGAATTGATGTCCGTCCATCCGGTCGTCGATGGTCAGGCCGGACTGCTGTTCATCGACGGTGTCCTGGTCAGGACGCTGACGGCGGGCGTGCATGGCTTCTGGAACGTCGGACGCATGGTGCAGATCAAGGTCGTCGACCTCAAGCGCCAGTCGCTCGACGTTGCCGGGCAGGAAGTGCTGACCAAGGACCGTGTGACGATCCGCGTCAACATCGCCGCCGAATACCGGGTGGTCGATCCGGTCAAGGCGGTAAGCATGGTGAAGGACTTCTCCGAAGCCCTCTACCGCGCCCTGCAGTATGCCTTCCGCAAGACGCTGGGCGCGCTGACACTCGATCAGATCCTCGAAAAGAAGGTGACGATCGACGAGGAAGCGGTAACCAAGGTCCGCGCCGACATGGCCGAGATCGGAGTGGAGGTCAGCGATATCGCCCTCAAGGATGTCATCCTGCCGGGCGAGATGCGCGAGATCCTCAACCAGGTGGTGTCGGCCGAAAAGCAGGCCGAGGCCAACATCATCCGCCGCCGTGAGGAGACGAACGCCACGCGTTCCCTCCTCAACACGGCCAGGGTGATGGCGGAAAACCCGGTGATGCTGCGGTTGAAGGAGCTCGAGGCTCTGGAAACCATCGCCGGCAAGGTCGAGCGGCTGACCGTCCACAACGGAACGGGCGGGCTGCTGAACGACCTGGTCAAGCTCCGCGACAGCTGATGCATGTCGCCCAAAAGTGGTTCCGGTTTTGGGAAAACGACATGCATCGAAACAAAGACTGACGTAACGTCAACGGAAGGGCCGCCGGGTCGACCGGCGGCCCTTCTTGCGTTTCCCAGGCACCCTACCCATCTGCGCCCGGCGTATCAGGCCTTTTCCTGCCGGGAAAAACCGATTAGACAGCGCCCAAACAAGATGCGGACAGATTCCGCCCGCAACCGAAGGAAAAGCCCTTGTCCACCACGTTCGACAAAGTCGCCAAGATCATTGCCGACACCAGCGAGATCGATATCGACACCATCACGCCCGAAAGCCACACGATTGACGATCTCGGCATCGACAGCCTCGACTTCCTCGACATCGTCTTCGCCATCGACAAGGAATTCGGCATCAAGGTACCGCTGGAAAAGTGGACCCAGGAGGTCAATGACGGCAAGGCTTCGACCGACGATTACTTTGTCATGAAGAACCTGTGCGCCAAGATCGACGCACTGGTCGCCGCCAAGACCGCCTGACGTCAGTTGAGCGCACGATCTTGACGCGCTCTGCCGCCTGACCCACAAAGCCGCCCATGAGCAGCCCCCGCGACGTCGTCATCACTGGTATCGGCCTTGTCTCCTCTCTGGGGGAAGGTCCGGACGCCCATTGGCAGAAGCTCGCGCAGCCGGGCCTGCAGCCGGTGCTCGAAGCGGCGCGCTTTGCACCCTATACCGTCCATCCTCTGCCTGAGATCGACTGGAACCTGCAGATCGCCAAGCGCGGCGATCAGCGCCAGATGGAAACCTGGCAGAGGCTCGGCACCTATGCTGCCGGCCTTGCACTGGACGACGCCGGCATCAAGGGCAATGACGAACTCTGCGCGACCATGGACATGGTTGTGGCCGCAGGCGGCGGCGAGCGCGACGAGGCGGTCGATGCCGCCATTCTCGCCGCTTCGGAAAGCCGCAATGACCGCGATGTGCTGCTCAACGAGAAATTGACCACCGAATTGCGGCCGACACTGTTCCTGGCCCAGCTGTCCAACCTGCTCGCCGGCAACATCTCCATCGTCCACAAGGTCACCGGCTCGTCCAGAACCTTCATGGGCGAGGAAGGTGCCGGCGTCGCCGCCGTCGAGACGGCCGCCGCGCGTATCCGCTCGGGCCAGTCGACGCACATCCTGGTCGGCGGTGCCTTCCAGACCGAACATTCCGACATGCTGCTCGGCTATGAGCTTGCCGGCTATTTGCATCGCGGCCCGTGGAAGCCGGTCTGGCAAAGACAGGGCGCCGAGGGCGGCGGCGTTGTGACCGGATCCGGCGGCGCCTTCCTGGTGCTGGAGCAACGCGAACACGCGACAGACCGGGGTCGGAAAATCTATGCCGAGCTTGGGCCGGTCGTCTCCGGCCGCGCCAGGCGGCCACGGGGAGAACTCGACGCCGAGATCGCTGCACTGCTCAAGCAGGTTGCATCGCCGAACGGCAAATTGCTGGCCCTGTCGGGCGCATCGGGTGCCCACACTGCAACATCAGCCGAAAAAGCCGCGCTCGATGCCAATCCGGCAATCGCCGCGCGCGGCTTCTCGACGCTGACCGGACACATGAAGGAAGCGCAGTTTCCCTTCGCCGTGGCGCTGGCGGCACTCGCCGTCGACCGCAAGGCCGCCTACCCTGTTTTTGATGCCGCAGCCGAGACGCCGTTCGAAGGCGTTCCCGCAGCCGTCCTTGCAACGGCGATCGGCTATCACCAATTCGAAGGCATGGCGCTGGTCAACGCCGCCTAAGGCGACGCCGCACGGTCCATGTTGCAAACGATAAAAGGTCGAGGGCTACCGGATGGCCAATCTGAACGATCACATGGGCAGGCCGATCGTCGCCGTCACCGGCATCGGCGTTGTCACCTCGCTTGGCGTGGGCAAGGCCGACAATTGGGCGGCGCTGACCTCGGGCAAGTCGGGTATTCACCCGATCACCCGCTTTCCCATCGATCAACTGAACACCCGCATCTCCGGCATGGTCGATTTCCTGCCGTCGAGTTCGAAAGGTGCCAGCCCACTCACCTATGAGCTGGCCGAGCTTGCGGGCTTCGAAGCGGTGACCGAAGCCGGTCTTGATTCCAGCAATTTCGGCGGACCGCTCTTCCTCGCATCGCCGCCGGTCGAACTCGACTGGGCCGAGCGCTTCTCGCTCTACAATTCTGACAAGGACAAGGATGACACCGCCGCCGAAAGACTGCTTCGGGTCGCGCGTAGCTTGAAAGAGCTGGATATTTTCGAGACCACCCAGTTCGGTTCGATCGCCGACCGCCTTGCCGACCGTCTTGGCACACGCGGTCTGCCGATCACGCTGTCGACGGCTTGTGCTTCAGGTGCCACCGCGATCCAGCTCGGTGTCGAGGCGATCCGACGCGGCGAATGCGACCGGGCACTATCGATCGGCGCGGACGGCTCTGCCACCGCCGAGGCATTGATCCGTTTCTCATTGCTTTCGGCGCTCTCCACGCACAACGACATTCCCGAAAAGGCATCGAAGCCCTTCTCCAGGGATCGCGACGGCTTCGTGTTGGCTGAGGGATCCGGGGCGCTGGTGTTGGAATCGCTTAAAGCGGCATTGGCTCGCGGCGCGACTATTCTCGGCGTCCTGGGCGGTTGCGGCGAGAAGGCCGACGACTTCCACCGCACCCGCTCGAAGCCGGACGCTTCGCCGGCCATCGCCGCGGTTCGCGCCGCCCTCGCCGATGCCGGCCTGAGTGAAGACGAGATCGACTATGTCAACGCCCACGGCACGTCGACTCCGGAGAACGACAAGATGGAACATCTGGCGCTGTCGACCGTGTTCGGCGAACGGATCGGCTCGATGCCGGTTTCGTCGAACAAGTCGATGATTGGCCACACGCTGTCGGCGGCAGGCGCGGTCGAGGCGGCGTTCTCGCTGATGACGATGCGCGAAAGCGTCATT
>NZ_RZRQ01000028.1:0-32739 GCF_003997785.1 Mesorhizobium sp. M7D.F.Ca.US.004.01.2.1
CCTTCGCTGCAGACGATCAGCGGGTTGATGTCGAGCTCCTCGATCTCTCCGGCATTCTTCTGCACGAAAGCGGCAATGCCCGAGATGGCATCGATGGCAGCGGCAACATCGGCTTTCGGCCGGCCGCGATAGCCTTCGAGCAGCGGGAACAGTTTCAGGCCGCGCAACGCTGCCTCGATATCGTCGCGCGTTGCCGGCAGCATCAGCGTGACGCTGTCGCGCAGCAGTTCGACCAGCACGCCGCCAGTGCCCAAGGTCATCACCGCGCCGAACATCGGGTCGCGGGTGAAGCCGACGATCAGTTCAGCGACGCCGTCGCGCACCATGCGTTCGACATAGAGGCCGGTGCCGAGCGGCAACAGGTCATGCGCCGCCGTGCTGACGGATTCGGCATCCCTGAGGTTGAGCCTGACAGCGCCAACCTCGGATTTGTGGGTGACGCCGAGCGCCTTCAGCGCCACCGGGAAGCCGAGCGCCATCGACGAGATCACCGCCTCGACGGCATTGGCGGCGCGTTCGCCTTTGGGCACCGGCAGGCCGGCCTCAATGAGGCGGGATTTCGCCTCGGCCTCATCAGGGGTGACGTGGTCACCGCCAGGCGCACCGGCGGCCGACGTGTCGATCGGCTGCGCCTGCGGTTCAGCCCAAGCCCAGCCGATGAAGGCTGCCGCCCCGGCTGCATCCATCGCTTCGGAAATGCCGAACAACGGCACCATGCCGCGCGCCATCAGCCCGGCCGTGTATTCCTCAGGCAGGTTCTCCGGCAGCGAGGAGACGATCGCGCCTTGCGCCCTGTTGGTCTTCAGCGCCGATTCAAAGGCGCGCAGCGTCGCCCACCAGTCGGTGTCCGAGCAGCGGTCGGGTCGCGGGAAGTCGAGCACCAGCATGTTGAGGTCGAAGCCGCCCGACACCATGGCGGTGAAGGTGGCGGTCATCGCCGGCTCGTTGTTCCAGATGAAGGTGTGGTAGTCGAGCGGATTGGCTACCGCGACCAGCGGCCCAAGCGTCGATTTGACATGAGCACGGTGCGTGCCGGTCAGATCAGGGAAATTGACCCAGCGGCCTTCGGCACTGTCGGCCATGACCGAGGCCTCGCCGCCGGAGCAGCTCATCGACGACAGCCTATAGCCGGGCAAAGGTCCGGTGATGTGCAGCAGCTTCAGCGCCTCGATGAAGGCGGGGATGGAATCGACGCGCGCAATGCCAAGCCGCCTCAAGAACGCGCCCGAGGCCGCGTCCGAGCCGGCCAGCGAGGCGGTGTGCGAGACGGTCGCCTGTCTGGCCTGTTCCGAGCGGCCGACCTTCATGGCGATGATCGGCTTCTTAAGCTCGCGGGCTCGTGCCGCCAACCGTTCGAAGCCGGCTACCGAATCGAAGGCCTCGATGTGCAGACCGAGCGATGTGACCCGCTCGTCCTCGATCAGGCCGAGCGCCATTTCGGACAGGCCGGTCTGCGCCTGGTTGCCGGCGGTCATCAGAAAGGCGATCGGCAGGCCGCGCTTCTGCATGGTCATGTTGATGGCGATGTTGGAGGACTGGGTGATGATGGCGACGCCCTTGCCGCCCTCGGCCAGTCTTATGCCGCCATGCTGGTCGGGCCACAGAAGCGCGCCGTCGGCATAATTGATCAGGCCATAGCAATTCGGCCCGATGATCGGCATCGAGCCGGCTGCTGCGACCAGCTCGGCCTGCAGCCGCTCGCCATCGTCGTCATAGGCCTCGGTCTCGAGGAAGCCGGCGGCAAAGCAGACGGCGCCGCCGGCGCCGCGCTCGGCCAGCGCCTTGACCACCTCGATGGTCAAATGCCGGTTGACGCCGACAAAGGCAGCGTCCGGCGCGCCAGGCAGGTCAGCGACCGAACGATAGGCCTTGCGGCCGGCGACCTCGTCCTTGGTCGGATGCACCGGCCAGATCTCGCCGGCAAAGCCCATCTTGATCGATTGCGCGACGACGGCTGCAGCCTGCGCCCCGCCGAAGACGGCAATCGATTTCGGCCGCAGGAGACGCTCAAGTTTATGCATGGCTATTTTCTCGTTGGAGCATGATCTTTTCCGAAAACCGGCGTCCACTTTTCGGGATCATGCTCAGGCCCCGAACGGACGCAGCAGCGCCCTTGAAATAATGTGGCGCTGGATCTCGGACGTGCCTTCCCAGATGCGCTCGACGCGCGCGTCGCGCCAGATGCGCTCCAGCGGCAGGTCGTCCATCAGCCCCATGCCGCCATGGACCTGGATTGCCTCATCGGCGACAAAAGCGAGCATTTCAGTGGCCTTCAGCTTGGCCATGGCCATGTCCTGATCGGTGACGGTGCCCTGATCGTACTTCCAGCCGGCTTCGAACACCATCAGGTCGGCGGCCTTCAGTTCGGTCGTCATGTCGGCAAGCTTGAACGACACGCCCTGGAACTTGCCGATCTGCTGGCCGAACTGCTGGCGCTGCGCGGCATATTCGACGGCATGGCCAAGCGCTCGCTCGGCACGGCCGAGGCAGGTGGCGCCGACCTGCAGCCGGGTGGCGCCGAGCCAGGAATTGGCGACGTCGAAACCCTTGTGGACTTCGCCCAACACTTGGGCGGCGGGAAGCCGGCAATCGTCGAATTCAAGGATGGCGTTGGTGTAGCCGCGATGCGAGACATTGCGGTAGCCGTCGCGGACGGTGAAGCCTTTGGTGCCCTTGTCGACGAAGAAGGCGGTGATCTTCTTGCGTTTTCCACGCGCAGACTCTTCCTCGCCCGAGGCCATGAAAACGATGGCGAAGTCGGCGAGGTCGGCGTGGGAGATAAAATGCTTGGTGCCGTTCAGCACCCAGTCGTCGCCATCCTGCACGGCGGTCGCCTTCATGCCGCGCAGGTCGGAGCCGGCGCCCGGCTCGGTCATCGCCAGGCAGTCCCATTTCTCGCCACGGATGCAGGGGAACAGGTATTTCTCGCGCTGCTCCGGCGTACCGGCGAGCAGGATGTTGGAGGGGCGCGCCACGCAGGTCCAGTGCAGCGCATAGTTGGCGCGGCCGAGTTCCTTCTCGTAGAGCAGCCAGGTCACCGTATCCAGGCCGGCACCGCCGACATCGGCCGGCATGTTGGCGGCATAGAGCCCGGCCTCGATCGCCTTGACCTTGATCTCCTCGATCAGGTCGCGGCGCAGCACGCCGGTGCGCTCGACCTCGCGCTCATGCGGGTAAAGCTCGTTCTCGACGAACGCACGCGTCGTCTCGACGATGAGCCTCTGTTCCTCCGACAGCCCGAAATCCATGGTCTTAGCCTTTCTTCTTGCCGGTCTTTTTCTTCGGCTTTTCGGCTTTCTTCACCGGCTTCAAGGCCTTGGCTTTCTCGGCCGCCTTGGAGGCCGTCGGTTTCTTCGCCGCGAGCTTGGCGAGCTGCTTGGTATAGTCCTTGTGCAGCGCGCCGGCGCCCCAGCCCTTGCCTTTGTTCTGCTTCGACAGCGCATCCATGATGGCGACCAGATTGTCGTCGCGGATCTTTTCCAGCTCGCGGATCGACAGGCCATGCGCCTGATCGTCCGACTGCGTGGCGATTAGGTCGACCAGCTCATCGTTGAACTCCGGCACGTCCATCAGCTTGGTCCATGGCCATTTCAGGCACGGGCCGAACTGCGCCATGAAATGGCGCATGCCGGCCTCGCCGCCGGCGACGCGATAGACCTGGAACATACCCATCTGCGCCCAGCGCAGGCCGAAGCCATAGCGCATGATGTCGTCGAGTTCCTCGACCGTGCAGATGCCGTCTTTGATCAGCCACAGCGCCTCGCGCCACGCCGCTTCGAGCAGCCGGTCACCGACGAAGGCCTCGATCTCCTTGCGGATGACGACCGGCTTCATGCCGATCGAGGCGTACATCTCCTTGGCGACTTCGATCGCCTCGGGAAAGGTCTGCTCGCCGCCGACGATCTCGACCAGCGGCAGGAGATAGACCGGGTTGAACGGATGGCCGACGACCAGCCGCTCCGGATGCTTCTTCATCGCCACCTGCATGTCGGTCGGCTTGATGCCGGAGGTCGAGGAGCCGACAATCGCATTGGCCGGCGCATGGGCGTCGATCTCGGCCAGCACGCGGTGCTTGAGGTCGAGCCGCTCCGGCACGCTCTCCTGGATGAAATCGGCATCGGCGACCGCCTCGGCGATGGTCTTGGCGAAGGTCAGCTTGCCTTCCCTGGGCAAGCCGCCGGGCACCATCTGCTTGTAGGCGCGGCGCGCGCCCTTCATCACTTCGCCGACCTTGCGCGAGGCCTCGGGATCCGGATCGAAGATCGACACGTCGATGCCGTTGAGCAGCAGCCGCGCCACCCAGCCGGCGCCGATGACACCGCCACCGATGGCGGCCGCCTTGTTGATGATGCTCATGCTGTGGCTCCGGTTCTTGTCTTGGCTGTTGCGGGATCGATGAGAGGCACGCGCTCTCCGGCGCGGATCACGGACGCGTCGTAGGCCTTGCGGGCAAAGACTTCGAGCACGAAGGGCCGGAAGAACTCGATCGGCAGCGTGTCGTAGTCGGGGTCGAAGCTCGACTGGTCCCAGCGCTCGCAAAACTGGTCGCAATCGTCGAAATAGGCGTGGCCGGCGAAGCGGTCGCGGGCATGGCGGTTGCCGCCCAGATGGTGAGCATAATAGAGCCGCTGGAAGTCGCCATGCTTTTCCACGACCCAGGTGCATTGCTCGCGCACGAAGGGTTTCAGGATCGAAGCGGCATATTCGTCGTGATTGTAAGGCGCGTAGATGTCGCCGATGTCGTGCAGCAGCGCACAGGCGATCCAGTCGGTGTCGGCGCCGTCACGCCAGGCGCGCGTCGCGGCCTGCAGCGAATGGCCGAGCCGGGTGATCTTGTAACCCGACAGGCCCTCATCGAGTTGCACCAGCGCATCGAGCAGCCGCTCGCCGGTCCTGGCGGCATAGTCGATTTCATGCGCGGTCAGGAACTCGTAGTCGTCCCGGTCGCCATCCTTCATCGCCGTGAATTTTACGGTAGTCATGCCGACCCTCCCAGCGAATAATTTATGCCGCTATCGGCGCCCGCTTGGTCAGGTTCAGCTTCTTGCGCACTTCCTCCGGGCCGATGATCCTGGCGCCCAGATTGGTGACGATGCTGGCGGCACGCTCGACCAATTGCGCGTTGGTCGCCAGCACGCCCTTGTCGAGCCACAGATTGTCCTCAAGCCCGACGCGGACGTTGCCGCCGGCTAGCACCGCCGCAGCGGCATAGGCCATCTGGTTGCGGCCGATGGCGAAGGCCGACCAGTTCCAGGTCGATGGCACGTTGTTGACCATGGCCATGAAGGTGTTGAGGTCGTCAGGCGCCCCCCACGGCACGCCCATGCAGAGCTGCACCAGCGCGTCGGGGTTGAGCACCTTTTCCTCAACCAGTTGCTTGGCGAACCACAGATGGCCGGTGTCGAAAGCCTCGATCTCCGGCTTGACGCCGAGCGCCGTCATCATGCCGCCCATGGCGCGCAGCATGCCGGGCGTGTTGGTCATGACATAGTCGGCCTCGGCGAAATTCATGGTGCCGCAATCGAGCGTGCAGATTTCCGGCAGGCACTGGCGCACATGTTCCATGCGGTTGGTGGCGCCGCCCATGTCGGTGCCTTTTTCGTTGAGCGGCAGCGGCGCTTCCGGCGATCCGAACACCATGTCGCCGCCCATGCCGGCGGTCAGGTTCAGCACCACATCGACATTGGCCTCGCGAATGCGCTCGGTCACTTCGCGGTAGAGATGCACGTCGCGCCTGGGCTTGCCGGTCTCGGGATCACGCACATGGCAATGCACGATCGCCGCACCCGCCTTGGCCGCGTCGATCGCCGAATCGGCGATCTGCTTGGGCGAGCGTGGCACATGCGGGCTGCGATCCTGCGAGCCGCCGGACCCGGTCACGGCACAGGTAATGAAAACCTCGCGGTTCATGGCAAGCGGCATGGAACTCTCCTCCCAATCCAGACAGACGGCGACAATGCCTGACTTGTCGGAAACTGTTTTGCGTTTTACGAAGGTGGTATGACAAAAAGCGAAAAATCGACAATCTTTCGTGCCGAGCACTCACCGCTTAAGGTGACGCTGCTGGTGTTTTCCGGGGCGTCCATAATGTGCGTGGCATGCGCAGTCGATCCGCTGCGCGCCGCCAACCGCATCGCCGGCGAAACCCTGTTCGACTTCAAACTGGTCTCGGTGACGGGCGAGGCGCCGGTCACAACATGCGGCCTGCCGGTGGCGGTCAGTGGCCGGTTCGATGCGGCTGAACCAACCGATGTGCTTGTCGTCGTCGCCGGTTTCGGCACTCAGAACTATGCCACATCGGCTCTGCTGTCAGGCCTGCGCCGCGCGGCGCGAACGGCGCGCGCCTGCGGCGGTGTCGAAGCCGGCACATGGCTGGTGGCACGCGCCGGCTTGCTGGAAGGACGCAGCGCCACCACCCATTGGGAGGATATGGAGGATTTTTCCTCCGCCTTCCCGGGCGTCGACGTGCGCCCCGATCGATACATCATCGACGGGTCGGTCTTCACTACGGGCGGCGCCTCGCCAACTTTGGACCTGATGTTGCATCTGATTCGCACCCGGCTCGGCATGGCCGTGGCGCTGGATGTGGCAAGTTCGTTCATCTATGATCAGGCGCGTGCGGCGACCGATGCGCAGCCGCTGGTCTCGCTCGGCCGGCTCGACGGTTACGACCCGCGCCTTGCGCAAGCCATCCGGCTGATGGAATCGCATGTCGACCAGCCGCTGACCATAGAGGCGGTGGCAAAGCGCGCCGGGGTAACGGCGCGGACATTGGAGAGCATCTTTCGCAAGTCGATCGGCGAGACGCCGGGCGCCTATTATCTCAGGCTGCGCCTCGGCGCCGCGCGCCGGCTGGTGGTCGATACAAGGGTTGCCATGGCCGATATTGCCGGGCGGACCGGATTTTCGTCCGCCGCGGCGTTTTCGAGAGCGTTTTCAAGGGCTTTCGGCGAAGCGCCGGTCAGGCTTCGGAGGGGCTAGTTCAAAAGAAAAATCAGGCCGCGTTCTGATGGTCGCCATCGATCTGCGAGCGCATCTGTCTGGCAAGATGGGTCTCGAAGCGGCTGGCAACGGCGCGATCCCATTCGTTCGAAATCTTGGCGTCGTCGGTTTTCCTCGGCATCGCCATCAGCCGGTCGATGATCGATCCGGTCTCGCCAGGTGAGAGCAGGGCGTCGATTTCACGTTCGTTCTGCATATCGGTTCGCCTCCTTCTTCCTCTCCCGCCACGAGCCAGTCTTATACGAGATACGTGACGGCAGTTTGAAGGCAAGAGCGAGGTCATTGAAGGGCGGCAAAGGGCAAAACCGTGTCGTCGGACCCGGCCTTGCGCAAAGCTGTTCCTGCGTCTGGGCAGCGCAGGTCAAGGAGAAATCTACAGTCGCTTCTCGAACAGCACCGTGGTGAAGCCACTGTCCCATTCGTCATCCGGATAGCGGTTTTTCTCGACATAGCCGACCGCCTTGTAGAGTGCTTGTGCGGGCAGGTTGAACGTGTCGGTTTCCAACCGCACCTGCGTCGACCCGGTCGCGCCGATCGCCTGTTCGGCATAGGAAAGCAATTTGCGGCCGACACCTTGCCCTTGACGGGAGGCCATGACGTGCAGGGCTTCGATGAAGTCCGCGCGCCAATGGATCAGGCCGGCGACCGCGCCATCGATCTCGGCAACGGCAAATTCAGGCCAGCTCCGGTCGACATAACGCCCGCCAATATCCGTCTCGATATAGCGCTGCGCCGCTGCCTCGGTGACATTCGGCAGCCAGGTGCCTTCGAATGTTTCCTGCAGGACCCGCTTCAAAGCCGGGATATCGCTTGCCTGCGCCGGGCGCACGATGATTCGATCCTCTGCCATTTTCCGTCTCCTGCCATGCATGTCGCTCAAAAGTGCACAGCGGTTTTGGGACGACGACATGCATAAAAGTAAAGGCCGCCGTGTCGCCTTTTCGGCGGCGCGGCACCTTGATCGCGTGCAGGCCGCCAAAGATCCGTGCGATCTTCGGCGGCGCGCGAAATGCGCTGACTAGCAGATGGTGATGGCGGCGGCCTTCAGCCAGAGGTGGCGGATGTCGGTCCAGAGATCGGGCTTCACACGTACCGGTTGACGACGTTTTCCAGCAGTTCCTGGCGGCCGGACCTTGGCTGCGGCTCGATCTTCTTCTTGACGACGCGCTCGGCGATGTCTTCCAGCGTGCGTTTGCCGGAAAGCATCGCCTTGCCCTCGGCCGTGTTCCAGCCGGCATAACGTTCGGCCAGCGGTGCGGACAGCGCCTTGTCCTCGACCATGCGAGCCGCGGCTTTCAGACCGCGTGCGCAAGAGTCCATGCCGCCGATATGGCCGATCAGCAGGTCTTGCGGATCGAGCGACTGACGGCGCAGCTTGGCGTCGAAATTGGTGCCGCCGGTCTTGAAGCCACCGGCCTGCAGGACCTGGTAGTAGGCCAGCGCCATTTCCGGCACGTTGTTGGGGAACTGGTCGGTGTCCCATCCCGACTGGTAGTCGTTGCGGTTCATGTCAATCGAACCGAAAATGCCGAGCGCATTGGCCAGCGCCAGCTCGTGCTCGAAGGAATGGCCGGCCAGGATGGCATGGCCCTGCTCGATGTTGACCTTGACCTCCTTCTCGAGCCCGAAGCGCTTGAGGAAGCCGTAAACGGTCGCGACATCGTAATCGTATTGGTGCTTGGTCGGCTCCTGCGGCTTCGGCTCGATCAGGATCGTGCCCTTGAAACCGATCTTGTGCTTGTAGTCGACGACCATGCTGAGGAAACGGCCGGCCTGTTCCTGCTCGCGGGCAAGGTCGGTGTTGAGCAGCGTCTCATAGCCCTCGCGCCCGCCCCACAGCACGTAGTTCTCACCCTTCAGCCGCTTGGTGACGTCGATACAGCTTTTTACAGTCGCCGCTGCGTAGGCAAAGACATCCGGATCGGGATTGGTGGCCGCACCTGACATGAAGCGGCGATTGGAGAACAGGTTGGCCGTGCCCCACAAAAGCTTGACGCCGGTCTGCTTCATTTTTCCGGCGAAATAGTCTGATATCTCGTCGAGGCGGGCCGCACTTTCGGAAAAATCCTTGCCCTCCGGCCGCACATCGGCGTCGTGGAAGCAGAAATAGGGCGCGCCGAGCAGCGAAAACATCTCGAAGGCGACATCGGCCTTGAGCTTGGCCAGTTCCATCGTGTCGACGCCGCCTGCCTTGGGGAACCAGGGACGGTCGAAGGTCTGGCCGCCGAATGGATCGCCGCCCGGCCAGGCGAAGGAATGCCAGTAGGCGACGGCGAAACGCAGATGATCTTCCAGCCGCTTGCCGGCGACGACCTCATCGGGATTGTAGAACCGGTAGGCCAGCGGATTGGTCGAATCCGGCCCCTCATATTTGATCTTCTGGATGTCGCCGAAAAATCCGCTGCTCATGATCTTTTTCCTCTTTCGAATAGTTCGCCCTGATTATCTCAGGTAATTCGCTCTGATTACCTCAGGCGTAATTGGTTTCGTTCTTCCGCTGGTCGAAAAGGCTCGTGTCAAAACCGTCCAGCAAAGGAGACAGACCATGACCGACCTCAACAAGATCGCCCAGAACTACATCACTGCCTGGAACGAAAGCGATGCCGAGCTCCGGGCCGACTTGCTCAAGGCGACCTTCACCGAAGACGTCAGCTATCGCGATCCGCTCATGCAGGGCGATGGCCATGCGGGTGTCGCGGCCCTGATCGACGGCGTGCAGCAGCGCTTTGCCGGCTTCCGGTTTTCGCTGAAGGGCACGCCGGACGGTTTTGCCGACAAGATCCGCTTCTCGTGGAACCTTGGTCCGGAAGGCATTCCTTCCGTCATTGAAGGTACCGACATCGGCGTCATCGAGAACGGCCGCCTGAAGAGCGTCACCGGCTTCCTCGACAAGGTGCCGGCGCAGTGAGCTGGCAAGCCGCGGCGTGGGCGAGAAATTGCTCACGCCGTGGCGACCTTGATTGCCGGGTAGAGCGCCCGGTAGCGCTGATAGGCATCGGCATAGACGCCGCCAAGCGCCGCGTCCGGTTCGATCGTGGCATCGGTCCTCGGTGCCGTACAGATTTCAAGCGGATTGGCACCCGTAGCCGCGATCAGGCCGAGCCGTGCGGCACCAAAGGCGGCGCCGAAGTCGCCGTCGGCGGGAATGTCGACAGGCAGTTGAAGCGCGGTGGCAATTGCCTTCAGCCAGTAGCGCGAGCGCGAACCGCCGCCGATCGCCGTTACCCGCGTCAAAGTCGTGCCGGCTTTGGCCAGGGCTTCGAGGCTGTCGCGGAAGGCAAAGGCGACACCCTCCAGCACGGCCTGCGTCAGCACGGCACGGCTCGATTCATGCGCCAGCCCGGTGAACGCGCCGCGAATGGCGGAATCATTGTAGGGTGTGCGCTCACCCGAGAGATAAGGCAAGAAGGACACGCCGCTTGGCGCCTTCAATGTGTCGCTGAGTTCGGCGGTCAATTCGCCGGCGCTCTTCCCGGTGATTTCGGACAGCCAGTTGAGCGAATCGGTTGCCGACAGGATCACACCCATCTGGTGCCAGGTGTTAGGAAGCGCGTGACAGAAGGTATGCACGGCACTTGCCGGGTTGGGCAGGTAGGAAGCATTGGCGGCAAACAGCACGCCCGACGTGCCGAGCGAGACGAAGGCATGGCCGGCGCCGACCGTGCCCATGCCGCAGGCCGAGGCTGCATTGTCGCCCGCACCGCCGGCGATCGGAATGCCGGCCTGGATGCCCCATTTAGATGCCAGTTCGGCACGCAGCGCGCCTGCCTTCTCCGTACCCTCGACCAGCGACGGCATCTGATTCTCGTCGAGCGATGTCGCCGCGAGCAGGTCCGCGCTCCAGCGCCGCTTGCCGACATCGAGCCAGGACGTGCCGGCTGAATCGGACATTTCCGAAATGTGTTCGCCCGAAAGCCAGAGCCGCAGGAAATCCTTGGGCAACAGCACTTTTGCGACCTTGGCGAAGACAGCGGGCTCGTTGTTCTTCACCCAGGCAAGCTTCGGCGCGGTGAAGCCGGGAAAGACGATGTTGCCGGTCAGCGCGCGGAAGCGCGGGTCGGCATCGAGGACGGCAGCCTCGGCATGGCTGCGCGTGTCGTTCCATAGAATGCAGGGCCGCAGCACCTTGTCGGCGGCGTCGAGCAGCGTTGCGCCATGCATGTGGCCGGACAAGCCAATACCCTTGACCGCGGCGAATTCCCCGGGATGCCTGGCTTTGAGGTCGGCAACCGCCTCCTCACAGGCCCGGATCCAGTCGTCGGGATTCTGTTCCGACCAACCCGGATGCAGGCGTGAAACATCGAGCGGCGCATGGCCGGAGCCGATGACGGTTTGCCCGGCATCGATCAGCAGCGCCTTGACGCCCGATGTCCCGAGATCGAGGCCGAGATACATGACTTCCTCCCATGCCATTAATTTTTTCGGGTCTCGAAAAAATCTGGCTTGGCCAGTTTTTAAAACAAGATCCGCTTCGGGTCAATTCTCCGACAAATCGACGGCGCGTCGCGAAAACAGCGCTGACAGCGGACTGTCGGGTCGCGCCATCGAACGTTCTGCCGTGAGCGCCCTGGCCAGCGCACCTTCACCGGCGCGCAGGGCCGCCTCGATCAGTGTCAGGTCGATGACGTCGCGCTGGGCGTGGCTGCCGCCGAAACGATGGGCGATCGACTGGATCGGCCGGATCAGGCGCACGGTCTCGGCGTAGCTGCCTTCACCGAACGCCTTGATGGCGAGCGTCAGCGGATGGCCGACATCCCTTGTGAAAGCCGCATTGTCGTCATTGCCGCGCATGGCTTCGCGCTGCGTCTCGAGCAAGGCGAGGGCTGGCGCATCGAGCCCTGCACCGACAAAGGCCATCATGGCGTGGGCATCGTTGAAGGCATAAAGGCCGGCGCCGGCCTTGCGCCAGTTGGCGGCGAGCGCTCCCCAGCGGTCGCCGACATCGAAACCGCCGAGGTGGAGCCGCCACAGGATTGCCGAGGCATCGACCATGTTGAGCGCCATCGTCGATTGCACGCTGTAGATGGGGCCATCATAGAGCGCCAGCACCTCATCCGTTTCGCCGAGATCATAATGGAACAGCGCGAGGTGCCACCAATTGTGGACCTGCAGGAAACTCTCCCTTGTCCACGCTTCCGGGTTGGCGCGCATCCAGGCGATGCCATCCCTTTGCCGGCTCTGCATTTCCATGACATGGGCGACGGCATGCTGAGCCCAGCCGTCGCGCGGCTCCATGTCGACCGCCGAGCGGCCGAGCTGTTCGGCCCTGACATAGTCACCCATTTCCTCCAGCCCGAACGCCTGCATGCCGAGCATGGCGTGGTAGCCGGGCATGCCGCTTTGCCAGGCTGGCAGGGCGCGGGCGATACGGTCGCGCAGCATGCGGGCATTGCCGGTGAAGAAATCGATCTGGTGGCCGACCTGCAGCGCCAGCCCGTCGCGCGGGGTCTCGATGGTGATATCTTCAAGAATGCGGCTGGCTTGATGCCAACGCCCGTTGGCGAGGTGACCAAGGGCTGTGACATGCGCCTGCTCGCGCGTGGTCGCGGCTAGCGGCAGTGCCGCTTCATGGCAAGCCTTGGCCACCGCCGTCGCCTCCCGCTCGGTGGCGAGGCCGAAGAGATAGCCCTTGAAGACATGTGCCATGACGAAGCCGGGATCTTCCGCGATGGCGCTGTCGATGGAGGCTACGGGATCGCCGATGAAGCACTGCAGTTCACGCACCGCCTGGCTGTAGGGCGTGAATCCCGCCTCCGTAGCGCCCGAAAGCGTCAGGCCGAATGCGTCCCTGATTGCCATGCGATGTCCTTTCATCGACCCGTGACAGGCCCTCGATCCTTCGGCCCAAGGCGATCCTAAAGCATGAGCCACGGACACGCCAACCACGCGCTGCGCCAGACCATTTCAGTAGTCTTTGCAGTTTAGCAACCATGCAGGGCAGATTAGCAACCATGCAGGGCAGATTAGGCTTTGTAAAATCGAGTGAATTGTGTCTTCATTGCGGCGCCGGGCGGGGGCTTGAAATCGCGAATCGAGAGGGACGCGATGCGGCATCTGAAGAACGGGCCTCAGAACAGTCGTTCGGAGGATGCGGAAGGAGCAGTTGCTTTGCTACGGCGAAGGCCGCGCCAGCTATATCCATGGCTTATTAGCGTCCTCTCAACTACAGCCTTTGCGTTGCTGCCCAATTCCGCTGCGTTTGCCGCATGCGTGCTGGGCCCATCCGCCGGGAACACCGTTTACACCTGCGATAGCGGCTCATCGGGCGGCAGCCTCGCCGATGCCGACGGCGACAACACGCTGAATTTTCCCGCCGGCGGCACCGGGCAGATATCAGGCAACGTCACCTTTGGCGTCGGCACGGACCGCATCGACATGCAGTCCGGCACCATCACAGGCACCGTCGATCAGGGCGGCGGCACGGATTTCTTTACCATTGGCGCCGGCACTGTCGCCGGCAATGTCCAGCAGGGCGCAGGCATCGACGATTTCAACATGAGCGGCGGCCAAATCGGTTCGCTCAACCAGGGCGATGGCCTCGACACCTTCACCATGACCGGCGGCCGCATCGTCGATTTCTTCGACGATGGCGACCGCGCCGTGATGACCGGCGGTCGCATCGGCCGCGTCAACATGAAGCTCGACAAGAACTATTTCAACATGTCCGGCGGGACCATCGACCGCAACCTCGTCACCGGCTTCGATGAGGACACGATCATCCTGTCGGGCGGCACCATCGGCGGCAACATCAGCGTCAGCGGCGGCAATGACAGCGTGACGGTCACCGGCGGCACGGTCGGCGGCGATATCCTGATGAGCTTTGGCGCCGACAACTTCGTCTGGAACGGCGGCGGCATCATCTATGGCGCTGTCGATCTCGGCGGCGACAACGACACCGCCAAGCTCAGCAACCTCACCAACGCCAATCTCGGTGGCACGGATGCAATAAACGGCGGTCTCGGTACCGACACGCTGACTTTCGACAACGTCGATCTGGACGGGATCGCCAGAGTCCAGAACTGGGAAACCATCAACGCCACCAACGACACCGAGCTGACGCTGGACGGCAATCTGGTGCTCGGCGACAGCGGCACCGGCACCGGATCGCTCAGTGTCGATGCCGCCAGCACGCTGTTCGGCGGCGGCTTCAACGCGGCGATCCAGGCCTTCACGGCCGGCCAGCTGGCGCAGGTCACCAATGCCGGACGCATCGACCTGACCAACGGCAGCACCGGCGCGACAGATCGGCTGACGATATCAGGCAATTATACCGGACTGGGTGGCCTGCTGCTTATCCAGACCGAGCTCGGTGACGATAGTTCCGCATCCGACCGGCTGGTCCTGTCGGGCGGAACGGCTTCCGGTTCGACCGGCATCACCGTGGTCAATCTCGGCGGCGCCGGTGCGGCGACCACGCAGGACGGCATCATGGTCGTCCAGGCGGTCAACGGCGCTACCTCCGGCGCCTCCACCTTTGCGCTCGACGCACCGGTCGCCGCCGGTGCCTTCGAATATTATCTGTTCAAGGGCGGCGTCAGCGCCGGCAGCGAAGAGAACTGGTACCTGCGCTCGACACTGATCACGCCGGCGACACCGGCAGCGGCTCCACCGGCGCTCGAACCCACCCCGCCGCCGGAACCGGTAGCGCCGGAGACCGAGCCGCCACCACCGCCATCCGAGCTGCCGCCGGTGCCGGTGCCGACCGAAGGCGACATCAACAACCCGCCCGTCGATCCGACGCCGCCGGTACAGGCCAGCGATCCGGCGCCCGAACCGCCACCGCCGCCGCCCGAGGCAGCGGCCGCGGATCCGCCACCTCCGCCACCGGTGGTGCCGACGGCGGCGCCCGACCTGCCGACACCGGCCGCGGGAGAGGAAATCCTGCTCTATCGCATCGAGGTTCCGGTCTATTCGGCCTTGCCGCCGGTCGCCGAACATCTGGCGATGACCACGCTCGGTACCTTCCACGAACGGCGCGGCGAGCAGAGCCTGTTGTCGAACATGGAGCTGTCGCCGGTCTGGGGCCGCATTTTCGGTCAGGACACCAAGATGGCCTGGTCGGGAACGGTGTCGCCGTCTTTCGACGGCACACTGTTCGGCTTCCAGGGCGGCTTCGATCTGTTCGGCCGAGAAACCAGCTCCGGTTCGGTCGATCGCGCCGGCCTGTTCATCGCCTATGCCAGCATGAATGGTGATGTGCGCGGCCAGGCGCTGGGACAGGACAATCTATCCGTCGGCGGTATCGATCTCGACGGCACCAGTGTCGGCGGCTACTGGACCCGCATCGGCCAAGGCGGTTGGTATCTGGACGGCGTCTTGATGGCCACCTTCTTCGGGGGAAATGCGACATCGTCGCGTGACATCGGCATCGATGTCGGCGGCACCGGCGTCACAGCTTCGTTGGAAGGCGGTTATCCCATAGCGCTAGGACAAGGCTGGACGCTCGAGCCGCAGGCGCAACTGGTCTGGCAGCATCTGTCGCTCGACGATACCTCGGACCGCTTTGCTTCGGTTTCCTTCGATTCCGACGGCAGCGTCACCGGCCGGCTGGGCGCACGGCTGCAAGGCGAGACAACGATCAACGGCATGGCGCTGCAGCCCTACCTCAAGGCCAACATCTGGCACGATTTCGGCGGTACCAGCCATGTCAATTTCGACACCACCGATATCTCGACCGAGGGCAAATCGACCTCGTTCGAATTCGGCGGCGGCGTGATCGCCAAGGTGACGGACAAGGTCAGCATCTTCGCCACCGGCGACTACACCACCAATCTCGGCGGCGACAAACGCCGTATCCTCGAAGGCAATCTCGGCTTCAGCGTCAAATGGTAAGGCCGATCGTGACCCCGAAAAACAGTTTCGGGGTCATGCCAAAAAGAGAGCCTAGTTGCTGGAACGCATCGCCACCGTGGCGATGCCGGCGCCGACCAGCAGCGTGCCGCCGGTGCGGTTGAAGATGCGGATTGCCTTGGGATTGCGCACCACGTTGCGGGCGCGTGCCGCGATCAGCGCGTAGCCGAAGGCATTGGCGAAGGCGAGCGCCAGGAAGGTCGTCTCGAAGATCAGCATCTGCGTCCAGAAATCGGCGTGCCGGTCGAGGAACTGCGGCAGGAAGGCGACGAAGAAGGTGATGCTTTTCGGATTGAGCGCGGTGACCAGCCAGGCATGCGCCATCATCTTGGCCGACGACACCGCATCGGTGCGTGGTTCGGCCTTCAGCGCACCGCCGGCGCGAAACAGTTTCACGCCGAGATAGATCAGATAGCCGGCGCCGATCAGCTTTAGAATGGTGAAGACCGTCGCCGAAGCCGCCAGCAGCGCGCCGATGCCCAGCATCGACAAGGTCATCGCGGTGAAGTCGCCCAGCGCCACGCCGACCGCCATCGGCAGAGCGGTGCGCCAGCCCTGGCCCAGCGCGTACGACACGACCAGCAGGATGGTCGGGCCCGGAATGATGAGAAGGATCGTCGACGCAGCGGCGAAGGCGGCCCAGTTTTCGAAGGACATGCTCGTCTCCTTTGAGCTCAAAGAAGAGGATAAATCCTTAGGCCCGGGAGAATGTAAAGAGGCGATTTCCCCTAACTGCGCCAACGGCAGATCGGTGTCAGTTCGCGCCGCTCAGCGTGCTCACGATATCGGCCAGGCTGACATTGGCACCGAGTACGGTTGCTGCCGCGACAATGGCAGCGGCAAAAAGCTTGATGTCGGTTTTTAACGTCTTGCACATGGAGGCCCCTCGCTGATCGCTTGAGGGGTAGGAAACACCAGTGCCGGGATTATGACCCGTCCGAGGCCTTTTTGTGCAGCAGCTCCCAGTCAATGCTCAGGCAGGAAGGTCGAGCGCCCGCCGGGCAATGCGCAAACACAGGCTGCGCAAAGTCTTCACGCTTTATCAACCATGAATGATGAAAATGCCCGCTATCCGGCCGGACCGTGCTTCCCGCCGACAGCGTAGGGTTTGGGTATATGCGTGAGTTGCCGCAAGGTCTGACGCCGCCGCGAAACGGCGACGCAATCGAAACCGATCATCATCTTTCCCGTCGTGCCATCCTGTCAGGGGCAGGGGCGCTCGCGCTGCTCAGCGCTGCCGGTTGCTCGACCTCGGGCGGCGGCCTGCCCGCACTCGAACTCGACGATACGGTCACCGGTTCCGTGCGACCGATCCGGCCGAGCATCAGCGTCGACAAGAACATCACCAGCCCCGGCGTGATGTATGCCGCGATGACGGATGGCGGCTTCAACGTGCCGGAAGTGCCATATCTCAAGGTCAAGTCGGAGTTCCGCCGCCAGATCGTCGTCGACACGACAGGCGAGGCACCCGGCACCATCGTCGTCCATCTGCAGGAGCGCATGCTCTATCTCGTGCAGCCGGGCGGCGATGCCATCCGCTACGGCGTCGGTATCGGCAAGGACGGTTTTCGCTGGTCCGGCCGCGCCAACATCCAGTACGGCAGGGAATGGCCGACCTGGACGCCGCCGCCCGAAATGATCGCGCGCAAGCCGGAACTGGTGAAATGGCAGGCCGGCCAGCCCGGTGGCCTGACCAACCCGCTCGGCGCGCGCGCCCTCTACATTTACCAGGACGGCAAGGACACTGGCTATCGCATCCACGGCTCGCCCGAATGGTGGAGCATCGGCCAGGCGATGTCGTCGGGCTGCGTGCGCCTGATCAACCAGGACATCATCGATCTCTACAGCCGCGTCTCAAAGAAAAACCCGGTCGTCGTCGCCTGACACGTCACCCGTCCCACTCTTCCGTTGCGCGATAGCGAAAGACAGGCGAATGTGCCTGCGAATTCATCGCTCGGGAGACGTCAGGAATGGCCGGAACTTTTGTTATCGCGCAGGGCGGCGGTCCAACCGCCGTCATCAACCAGACGGTAGTCGGGGCGACGCTGGAGATCCGCAAGCGGCATCCCGGTGCCAAGGTCCTCGGCTCCATTCACGGCGTGCGCGGCATTCGTGACGGCAACTATGTCGATCTCTCCGCCATCCCGGAAGACCGGCTGCGGCTGATTGCCGGCACGCCGAGTGCGGCCCTTGGCTCGACGCGCGACAAGCCGGATGCCGCCTATTGCGATGTCATCCTCAACGGCCTGAAGAAGGCCGGCGCCGACGCTTTCATCTACATCGGCGGCAACGACACGTCGGGCACACAGCAAATCCTGACCGAAGCCGCCGGCGGCAAGATCGCCTTCGTCCATGCGCCGAAGACCATCGACAATGATCTCGAGGAAAACGACCACACGCCGGGCTTCATCTCCGCGGCCGAGTTCGTCGCCGGCGCTTTCCTGTCCGTCGACCTCGATTTTCGCGCGCTGCCCGGCATCTATGTCGGCATCGTCATGGGCCGGCATGCCGGCTTCCTGACCGCGGCCGCTGCGGCATGGCAGCTCGACCCCGACAGCGGACCGCACCTCGTCTATGTGCCTGAGCGCCCATTCTCGGCCGCCGGCTTCATCGACGACGTTCGCGCCACGCTCGATCGCCACAAGCGCTGCATCGTCGCCGTGTCGGAAGGTGTCAGCACCGCCGACGGCAAGGCGCTGGTCGAAAGCCTGGTGCCGCCGGACAAACTGGAGCGCGACGAGCATGGCAACGTCAAGCTGTCGGGCAGCGACCTGCCGGCTGCACTCGAGCGTGCGCTGGCAGAAGGGCTGCCGGGCAAGCGAGCCCGCGTCGATGCCCTAGGCTACATGCCGCGCGGCAATATCGGCGCCATCAGCGCGGTCGACGCGCAGGAGGCTTTCGATGCCGGCGCTTTCGCCGTCACTGTCTCCGAACAGGGCGGCGGCTCGGTGGCGCTGCAATATGACGGCACCAAAACGGTGTTGAAGAAAGTGCCGCTGAAGAACGTCGCCGGCAAGACCCGCCACATGCCGGATGATTTCATGAAGCCCGATGTCAATCAGCTGTCGGATGCCGGTATGGCCTATCTCAAGCGGCTGGTGCCGGAAAAGTACAAGGTCGGGAAGCCCTTCGTCTGATGCCAGGCTCACACCTGATGCCGGACTGGTTCAGCAGGCGCATCGTCGACGACAAGACGACGATGCTGACCGAGCCGTTCGTGCATGAGTACCTGCGCGCCAACATCTGGCATCTGCGCGGCCGCGACGCCGACCTGCTCGTCGACACCGGCATGGGCATCTGTCCGCTGGCGCCCGAGATCGAGACGTCCGACGGCAAGCCGCTGCTGGTCGTCGCCACCCACATCCATCTCGACCATGTCGGCTCGCTGCACGAATTCCCGTGGCGAGCAGGGCCAAGGATGAGCGCCGAACAATTCGAGAGCATGGATGAGGCGGTGACCTACGCTTACATGTTCCACGATCTCGACGGCGCCGTCTCGAAACTGCCGGCGCCGGGCTGGAAGGCGGCCGACTACAAGATCCCGTCCGCTCCATTGACGCGGACCCTGGACGAGGGCGACATCGTCGATCTCGGCGACCGGCAGTTCCGTGTGCTGCATCTGCCGGGCCATTCCCCGGATTCGATCGCGCTGTTCGACGAGGTCGACGGCCTGTTCTTCAGCGGCGACGCCATCTACGACGACACGCTGATCGACGACCTGCCGGATTCGGACCGAACGGCCTATATCAGTACGATGCAGCGCCTGCTCGACCTGCCGATCCGCATCGGCCATGGCGGACACGGACCGAGCTTCGACGGCAAGCGCATGCGCGCGATTGCCACGACCTATCTCGGGCGAACCGCCGGGATCTGACGCCCCGGCGGGGTAGAAAAGCCCCGCCTGACGATATTATGACCTGCCGTCCGGAGATTAAATCTTCGTAAGGTCGCCCGAAAACCCTAAATCGGGCCAATCTGCGCCCTAGATGCAGGCTGTCGATCCGGTCGGCTGCCATGCCAGGCGAGACGGGCAATCGCGACCCTCGACACGCCAGATGGCTGGCTTTCCTGACATGGGAGCGGCCACGGCGACGGATCAACTCTCGCCCGGACAAACGACCATGTCAGATATCCTTCGCAGACATCGCGTCGCGGCCTTGCTGGGCGCTGCGCTGATCATATCCCCCTTCGTCATGTCTTTCGCCCAAAGCGCGGGCAACGCCGTTCCGACAACCCAGACACCTGTCGCCGGCATCACTGCGCCCAACGGCTCGTTCGCCCCCATCGTGGCCGCCGACAAGCCGGCGGTGGTGACGGTTACCACCGTCATGAAGGCACAGCCGGAAAGCACGGACGATGGCGTGCCTCTCGGCAACTCGCCATTCGACGACTATTTCCGCCAGTTCTTCGGCGACCAGGGCATGCCCGCTCCGCGCACGCCGCCGCAGGAACAGGCACAGCGGGCCGAAGCACTCGGCTCCGGCTTCATCGTCGCCTCCGATGGCACCATCGTCACCAACAATCACGTCATCGATGGCGCCTCTTCGATCAAGGTGACGCTCGACGACGGCACCGAACTTCCCGCGACGCTCGTCGGCCGAGACGCCAAGAACGATCTCGCCGTGCTCAAGATCAAAGCCGGCAAGTCCCTGCCGACGGTCAAATGGGGTGACTCCGACAAGTTGATGACCGGCGACCAGGTGCTGGCGATCGGCAATCCGTTCGGCATCGGCACCACGGTCACCGCAGGCATCGTTTCTGCACGCGGCCGCGACCTGCACAGCGGACCGTTTGACGACTTCATCCAGATCGACGCCCCGATCAATCACGGCAATTCCGGCGGTCCGCTGGTCGATGTAAACGGCAATGTCGTCGGCATCAACGCGGCGATCTATTCGCCTAATGGCGGCAGCGTTGGTGTGGGTTTCGCCATTCCGTCGGATCAGGCCCAGAAAGTGGTCGCCAAGCTGATGAAGGACGGTTCCATCCAGTACGGCTATCTCGGCGTCGAGATCCAGCCGGTGACGCCGGATGTGGCTAGCGCCATTGGGCTCGATCATCCTGGCGGCGCGCTGGTTTCGCAGGTCAATGACGGCTCGCCGGCGGCAAGCGCCGGTGTCCAGACAGGCGACGTCATCACCAGCTTTGCCGGGCAGGACGTGAAGGATCCCAAGGACCTGTCGCGGGCGGTCGCCGATGTCGCGCCCGGCGCCAGGGAGACGCTGGACGTATGGCGCAAAGGCAAGGCGGTACAGATTTCCGTCGCTGTCGGCCGCAACACCGACGATGTGAAGACCGCGTCGGCGGACGACGGGTCCGGCGCGCCAAGCGCCGAGCAAGGCTCGCGCCTTCCAGCGATGGGGCTTGGCCTGATGGACATCACCCCCGACATCCGCGAGCAGATGAATCTCGCCGACAATCAACGTGGCGCGGTGGTTGCCAGCGTCAATCCCGACAAGGCTGCCGCGGCTTCCGGCATCCAGGCCGGCGACATCATCGTCGCCGTCAATCAGGTGCCGGTGAAGAGTGCCAGGCAAGTGACGCAGGCGATCGCCCAGGCCGGCAAGTCCGGCCGCAAGTCGGTGCTTCTGCTGGTCGAGCGGGACGGCGGCCAGATCTATGTCGCAGTGCCTTTCGCCAATGGCTGAGACGTGGCGTTGACGTGAACGCAGGACCGGCGGGGTTCGTCGGTGACGAGCCCCGCCGGCCTCTGCCGTCAAAGATTTCGGTTGCCCGCCACGACATCTTCGAGAACATTGCATCAGGCCGATAGTGGTCTGATGCAATGGGGATTGCCGCGATGGTCACCCGGGGTTTCTCTTCAGGACGGCGCCCACCAACCGATGACGATGCGCGCATACCGCCCGGCCAATATCTCGAACAGGGCTTTCCAGTGCTGTCGGCCGGTCCCACGCCGCGCGTGGGCACGCAGGATTGGTCATTCACTCTGAAACATGGGCCACGGCCGATCAAGAAATGGAACTGGGCCGAGTTCAACGCGCTGCCGCAGACCAAGATGACGCGCGACATCCATTGCGTGACCGCATGGACCAAGTTCGACACGTCGTGGCAGGGCGTGCTGGTCGACGATATCCTTGCCGACGCGGGTTTGGAGCCGCCGACCGGCTTCACGCTGGCGCACGCGTTCGACGGCTACACGACCAATGTGCCGGTCAAGGATCTCACCGCCGGCAAGGCCATGGTGGCGCTGCTTTACGAAGGCAAGCCGATCACGCCGGACCATGGCGGCCCGGCAAGGCTGCTCGTTCCACATCTCTATTTCTGGAAGTCGGCCAAATGGCTGAACGGCCTGCAATTCACCACTCGCGATGAACCCGGTTTCTGGGAATTGCGCGGCTACCACATCTATGGCGATCCATGGCGCGAGCAGCGCTACACGGACGATCCATGAGCGATGCGGCAGCAGTGCAATCGCCTTGGCAGGTAGCCAGGATCGTCCGCATCGAAAAGCGCACGCCGCGTGTCACCAGCTTCTTTCTCCAGCCGTCTCGGCCCTTTGCCTATCGCGCCGGGCAGCATGTCGACGTCAGGCTGACGGCGCCGGACGGCTATCAGGCGCGCCGCTCCTATTCCATCGCCTCCGCACCCGAGAGTGGCGGCGTGATCGAACTGGCGATTGAAAAACTCGACGACGGCGAGGTTTCGCCCTTCTTCCATGAGGTCGCGGCAATTGGCGACGAAATCGAACTACGCGGGCCGCTCGGCGGGCATTTCGTCTGGCCAGAAGATGGGAATGGCCCGCTTGTGCTGGTCGGCGGCGGTTCGGGCGTCGTCCCCTTGATGTCGATGGTTCGCCATCGCGCCGCGCGCAATTCGAGCGTGCCCGTTGTCCTGGTCTTTTCAGCCCGGGTCTGGGACGAAGTGATCTTTCGTGACGAACTGATCACCCTCGATGATCGCCAGGACGGCTTCGATCTGGTGCTGACGCTGACGCGCGAGGCCGCACGCCGTCCCGCCGATTATTCGCGGCGGGTGGACGTTGCGATGATGGCGCAAGCGATGGCGCGGCTGCCCGAGCCCCCCGGTCTCGCCTTTGTCTGCGGCTCCAATGCGTTCGTTTCCGCCGCCGCCCAGGCGCTGATCGATGCCGGCGTTGCAGCGGAAAACATTCGCACCGAACGGTACGGAATTTGAACGGACGTTGCTAACGCATGACGTCTTGGCTCTGACTGTTCGGTCGGGGCCTGATGCTTCAAGCATTGAAATTCGACCCACAAGGTAATACCTTGCTGAAATATGGTATTACCAGGGAATGAAGATGGCCAACACCGTTACCGCAAAGGGACAAGTGACCATTCCGAAACCGGTCCGCGATCTGCTGGGGATCGTTCCGGGCAGCAAGGTCGATTTCCGGCGCGCCGCCGATGGCAGCGTGGTGCTGGCTCGTGTTGACAAAAAGCCGCCTGCGAGCCGCTTCGCCAAGTTGCGCGGCCATGCCGGCGAGGGGCTCACGACCGACGCGATCATGGCGCTGACGCGTGGCGAAGCGTGACCTTCGTCGACACCAACGTTCTGCTCGACCTTGTCACGGACGATCCCAATTGGGCGGACTGGTCGGTTGCGCAGCTTGAGGCCGCGAGCCTTGATGGGCCGTTGCTGGTCAATGATGCGGTCTATGCCGAACTTGCCGTTCGCTACATCCGCATCGAGGATCTCGAGGCCTTTCTGGATGCGGCCGGTCTCGAAATGGCTCCGATGCCAAGGGCCGCGCTTTTCCTTGCTGGAAAGGTATTTACGCAATACCGCCGATCAGGAGGATCGAGGACCGGCGTGTTGCCGGACTTCTTCATCGGCGCCCATGCCGCCGTCGCCAGGCTTCCGCTCCTGACCCGTGATGTCGGCCGCTACCGGAGCTATTTTCCATCCTTGAGGCTGATCACTCCGAGCCCCTGATGGCTGCGGATGCTTTCGCTCTTCAGCCAACCGGCGAGAACTCCGCCGACAGCAGCTGGAAAGGCAAGGCGCCATAGGCAGCCACTGTGGCCTCGTCGTTCCATTCGCGAAACTGACGCGACGGTCGCGCTTCGAGCGTCAGGGCATCCCGCGCGCCGTCGAGCGTCACCTTGCCGCGAAAATGCAGCACGCGTTCCTTGCCAGATCGCCGGATGGCCATGGCGCGCAGCCGAGCGATATGGTCGTCACCGGCATTGATTTCCATTTCGATGCGGCGTCGGACCGGCGGAACAATGATCCTGACGGTGATATCAAGCATCATGTCGCCGGTCGCTTGCGGACAGGCGATGGCCTGCGAGAACGACAATGGCGCCGGTGCGGCTTGCGGCTTGCGAGCAGCCGGTCTGCCGCGCCAGGCCTTGGCGGGCGGCTCCTGTTGCAACCGGCCCTTCTTCCGCTTCAGGCGCAATTGCTTGGCAAGCCCGCGCGACAGCCAGACAAGGCCGCCGAAATCCGTGCGCGGCTTGGCTTGCAGAACCGACGACCAACGCGACAGGCCAGCCCGGTCGGCCATCTCGAAGATTCTGGCCAGTGTCGGCTCCGGCACGGCAACGCCGATCTCAAAGGCCAGATAGGATAATGCCACCGCCGCCGGAACGGCCAGGCCGCGTCTGCCGACGATGTCGAGGAACACGTCCCAGTCGACGTCTCCGCCATGGATGGCGACGGCGCAATCGACAAGCCAGTCGCTATGGGTGTGGGCGTCGAGGCCGCCATGGGCGATGGCCAGGGTCATGCGATCGGCCGGCGACGGCACGAAGACCGCGACACCGCTGAATTCGGCCGGGATCGCCCGTTGCCAGATCGCCAGATCGTCTTCCGCGCTCGTCTGCGACCCGTCATAGCCGAGCTGGTGCAGGTCGATGTCGCCGAAACGGCCCTTGAAGAAATTCATCGACCGCAGCGACGCCAACCGTGTTTGCAGATATTGCGCGCTGACGCCCGAGGCTATCTGCCAGTCGCGATCGCGCAGGATGTCGAAGGCGGCAGCCATGTCGCGCGGGCGCACCAGTATGTCGATGTCATGCGCCACCCGGCCACGCTGCGCCGACGCATTCAAGGCAATACGGCTGGCGCCCTTTATCAGCATGATGTCGACGCCGCCGTCGGCCATTGCCTTCAGCGCCGGCTCGGCCTCGCGCATCGCCATGCGCGACTTGGTCCACAGCATCTTCTGCAGGCCAACAAGGCGCGGATAGGCGGAATGGCCGGCAAGCTTCCTGCCGAACCTGTCGGAGATGGCAGCGAGCAACCGGTGTTCTCTAAACGAGACAAGGTCGATGTCGTTCTCGTCCAGCCAGCGCGCGGCGCAGCCAGCGGCTGCGCCTTCATCGGAGAGCAGCGCCGCCTTGAGCAACTGGTCGAGCTGGCCGGTCGGCCAGGACCAACCATAGTCCGGGAAGCGACGGCCGATGCGGCGAACAGGCCTGGCTTTCAACGGGAGCCCGCCTTGTTTTGGGCTCGCCGCTGCATGGCGAGCCTTGCCACCTGGAGATAGCCGCGGTCGCGTTCCGGATCGCGGCCATAGGAAAGGCTGCCCGGCCTGATGCGGCGCAATGCAAGTACGTCGTCGAGCATGGCAAGGACAAAGCCTGCCTCACGAACCCGGGCGATCCAGTCGATCATCTCGCCGCGGCCGCCTGGTGGATCGATGATGGGACCGACGGTCGGCACCACCTCTTGGCGGATCATCATCGTCGTGCGCGACCAGCCCGCCACACTGGCCGCCTCGGGCAAATCGGGCCTGTCACCGCGAAACGTCCGCCAGTGCGTAAAAACGCCTGCTGTTGCGGGATGACGGTCGAGATAGCCCAGCTGCTTTTCGATCTTGTCCGCCAGCCACAGGTCGTCGGCATCGAGCGTCGCGACGAACGGAGTCGAGAGTGCGGCAAAACCCTTGGTCGTGGCGCTTCCGGGCCCCGCATTCTCTTGCCGCAGCACCGTCACCGGCAGGTTCATCGCGTCGATCACGGCAGCCGTATCGTCGGTCGAACCGTCATCGACCACGACGATGGTCTCCGCCTTTACCGTCTGGGCCAGAACGGAGTTCAGGGCCGCGCCTATGGTGGCGGCCGCGTTGAAAGCCGGAATGACGACGCCGTAGCCTGCCATTACAGGAATCGCCACTGCGCGAGATCCTTGAAGTCGAAGATTCCCTCCACTCGGCGCAAGTTGGGGTCGGCCCTGCGACGCTTCATCGACTTGTGAATGGCGCGCATGAACTCGCGAAAGGGCACATCGGCTTCCTTGGTCATGTTGCCGGGATGACGCCTGTAGTAGAGAGCCACCGTATCGGGCATAACGTATTTTGCTTGGCTCTCAAAGATACGCAACAGATAGTCGGTGTCCTCGGCCTGTTTGAAGTCCTCGTCGAAGCCGCCGATGCGCTCGATGAGGTCTCGCGCAAAGATCCCGGCCGACAGGTGAATCCCTCGCACGGTGATGGAGTGGCTGTCGGCGGCCGGTTCCAGCGTCTCGCCATCTATCTTGTCCACCAGCGTCATGCGCGAATAGGTCAGGTCGAGGCCAGGATCCTCTTCGAAGCAGGCGAGATCCGCCGTGAAGCGCCCCATCGGGGAGATGTCGTCCGAATCGAGAAACGACACCAGGCGAGTCTGCGGCAGCAACTGTTTCAGCCCGGCATTGCGCGCCTTGGTGACCCCGCCATTGGTCTGCTGGAAAAGACGAATGCACGGGGCCTCGTCGATGAACGACCGCACGACCGCCGCCGAGCCATCGGTCGACCCATCGTCGATGACGATGATGTCGAGATCGATATTTTCGCGTTGCCTAAGCAGTGAGCGCAGCGCGAGGCCAACGAATTGTTCGCGATTGTAGACCGGCATGATGACGCTCAGCCTCATTGGCGACGCCATGACCGTTCCGGGCTTGGCCGATGCGATCCGATCGTGTGGAGCATCATAGCATCTGCCAATCAGCGGGACTCTTCAGTTCGAAGATTCCCTGGACCTCTCGCAGCGACGGATCGGCCTTGCGCCGTCGCATTGACTTGTGGATCGCACGCAAGTGGTTGCGGACCCTGCCACTATGCTCCTTGGTAACATTCCCGGCGTGGCGCCGGTAGTAGATCGCGACGGCGTCCACCAATTCGTAGTTCGGTGCCGTTTCGAAAACGCGCAACAGATAATCAGTGTCCTCGGCCTGCTCGAAATCCTCATCGAACTGGCCCATCCGGTCGACAAGCCCCCTTTTGAACAGGGCGGTGCCCAGCGAAATTCCACGAAGTGTCATCGTGCGGCTGTCGGCTGTCGGCTCCAGCCGCTCGTCGTCGATCCGGTCGGCCAGCGTCATCAGCGAATAGGTCAGCTCGAGGCCGAAATTGGCTTTGAAGCGCGCGAGATCCGTCTTGAACCGCCCGGCCAGCGAGATGTCGTCAGAATCCAGAAACGACACGAACGCGGCGTCCGGCGGCAGTTGCCGCAGCCCGGCATTGCGCGCCTTGGCGACGCCCATGTTGGATTGCTGGAACAGGCGGATGCAGGGGGTCTCGCGCATCATCGAACGAACGGCCTCCGCCGAGCCGTCGGTCGAACCGTCATCGATGACGATGATGTCGAGATCGGCGGCGTCACGCTGCCGCACCAGCGAGCGCAATGCCGAAACGACATAGCGCTCGCGATTGTAGACAGGCATTATCACGCTCAGCTTCATGAAGCGCCCCGCGCGAGAAAGTCCGCGATCGTGCCGGCTATCTCCTGTGGCTGCGTTCCCAGCGACAGACGGTAGCATGGCAGCAGGCGGGTCAGGTCGCTGAAGAAGCGAAAGCCGCTTTCCCGCTCGCCCGGCATCTGCGCAATGCCGGATGGCGCCAAGGCAATCATGGCATCCCTGCGCGACACCGGCATGATCGAACTTGCCCCGCCACCACCGATATGTGGCACCACCAGCGCAACGATGTCCAGAGTGTCAGGCACCGGCCGAGGCGCAATGTCACCAATGTGAAACGTATGCTTGCCTTGCCAGTTAAGCGGACCATGGGCCGGCAGGCGGTTCTTCAGCCCAAGCCGCGCAAACCCCTGGGGATCCTGCTTGAGTGTTGCAAACAGCGGGCAGGCAGTCACGCCGTTGGCGAGGTCGATCAGCACATAATCGTCACCGACGCTGTCCAGGCCGTTGAGGAGGCCGGCAGCGACGGTCCCGGATTTCCCGGCGCCGCCCGCGCCGGCCAGCAGCAAGCCCTTGCCATTGGCGCCGAGCGTGCCGGCATGGGCAAGGCGCATGCCGCGCGCCGCATATTCCCAATGCAGGAAAGCCCGCAGCGGCGCTCCCGGCTCCCACGGTGGAAAGGCGTCGGCCGAGGCCATCAATTGCACGCCAACGCGACGTTGCGGATCGTAGAACTGCCAGAAGTCGAGATCGTGAAAATGGTGGCCACGCAGCCCGGTCTCAGCGAGCCGCTTGGCAAAGCCGTGCTCGGTGAAATGCGCGTCGCCCCACTTGGCCGGCTCGGGGATGCCGGGGATGCCTGGATGAACGATGAAAATGCGGCAACTGGACGTTTCAGGTTGATCGTCCCTGGTCTCGACAAAAGCATGGTCGAGCGCATCCGCCAGCACGCCGGGGCCGAGATGCGCGGTAAGCTCCAGCCGGGGCAGGCGGATCTTGCGCGCGACAGGATTGTATGCGGCCGCGCGCTCAGCGGCGGCGATGAGATATCGGGCGTAATCCGGCAAGGTTTCGAGAGTGACGCGCGACATGGCCAAGTCCAGCGCCCTTCTATCGCGATGCAACCGGCTGCTCGTCAGGATGCCTGCTTGACCGCCGGCCAGCCAACGGGTTCCTCGACCTCATGGATAGGATCCACGATGATGAGGTCCGCCAGGTCGTCGTGAACGCTCACGGTGAGCGGCTCGCTCGTGGCGGCAAGCTCGGCAAGCAATTCGCTGGGCAGCGGCTGCGGTGGCGCATCCAGGCAAACCAGCAGCCCCAGTTCGAGCAATTGCGATACGAAGCCTTCGAGTTCAGCCCGGCCTATCGTCGAGGCGCCAGCGGTCAGCCCGATCAGAACCTGGGCATCGACGCCAGACGATAGCGCTTGCCAGATTCTGCTGCCCGAATCGGAAAATCCGAAATACTTCCCGCTCGAAAGATCGAGCACGACGGCTTCGCCGTCGAAGGATTCAAAAACAATGTCCTTGCTCGAAATTGCGTATACATCGCTATGATGCATTGCTCTTGGCCCCCGCAGCTGCGCGAGCAATCGTCGGTCGGCGCGGCCGCTCAGCTTGTAACGCCTGTAAACGCTCGATTCTTTCTTGGCAAGTCAACGTGCGGCGGCGACTCCAAGCGGATTACGCCTCGATTTCGAGCGCCGAAAGCGGTTTTGAGCAACAGGCGAGGATAAAACCATCGTCGATTTCGTGATCGAGGATGCCGCCATTGTGGCTCATCTCGACGTCGCCCGAGACCTTCCTCACCTTGCAGGTGCCGCACAGGCCGAACTCGCATGCGGCGGGAATGCGCACGCCCGAGGCCCGCGCGGTCTGCAGCACCGTTTGGCCGGCGACGCATTCGGCGTCGACATCCGAAAGCGCGAAACGGATCGGCGTCGCGGCTTCGACGATAATGGCGGCCCCGTTTTCCGCCGGCGAGGTGAACGGGGCCGGGATTTCTTCCACGACAGGTGCCGCAAAGCTCTCCTGATGGAATTTTGTCATGTCGAAGCCGGCGGAGTCCAGCATGCCGCGCACGGCGCGCATGAAGGGATCGGGGCCGCAGCAGAAGATTTCGCGCTCGCGGAAATCGGGCGCCAGCAATGGCAGCCGGATCGCATCGATGCGGCCCATATGGCCGAACCAGCCCTCGCGGCTCGACCGCTCCTCGATCATGAAGCCGAGCGACAGGCCGGGCATACGGCTGCCGAGCAGTTCGAGCTCCTTGCGGAAAATGATCTCTTCCGGGCGGCGCGCGCAGTTGACGAAGCCGACATCGGTCCATGGCGCGCAATCATTCAACCAACGCAGCATCGACATCATCGGCGTCACGCCGGAGCCTGCCGAAATGAACAGATACTTGGCCGCCGGGTGGCTGTGCAGCGAAAAATCGCCGGTCGGCCCATAGGCCTTGACGTGCGAGCCCGGCGTCAGATGGTCGAACATCCAGCGCGTGCCGACGCTGCCCGCCTGCGCCTTCACCGTCACCGCGATCGAGAACGGCCGCGACGGCGAGGACGACAGCGTATAGGTACGCATCAGCGGCCCGTCGGCGGTCGGCAGTTCCAGCGTCACGAACTGGCCGGGCTTGTAGCGGAACCAGGTCTGGTTGTCGGAGCGGAAGGTGAAGGTCTTCACATCGGGCGCTTCGTCGCTGACACCGATCACTTCCAGCACCTGCAGCCTGTCGTTCCACGGTGTCATCTGGTCGAGATGGCGATAGAGGCCAAGATCCGTCATCGCATTCATCCTCTTGTCCCTTTTGTTTTGTGCTAGGCGACGCTGCGCAGCGCCGGCCGGCCGCCCTCGGCAAGGCGCGGCCCGATGAACGACGCGTACCATTCGACGAACTGGATCACGCCACCCTCATGCAGCTCCGAATAGGGGCCGGGCTCATAGGCGGGCGACAGGATGCCGAAGGCGTTTTCCTCGACGATGCGGCGGTCCTGGTCGTTGGTCTCGGTCCAGACATGGGTGAGGTCTTCGATGGTGTAATCGATGCCCTCGACCGCATCCTTGTGCACCAGCCACTTGGTCGTCACCGCCGTTTCCGTGGCGCTGATCGGCAGCACCCGGAACGTCACCGCGTGGTCGATGAGGATGTGGTTCCAGGTCGTCGGATAGTGATAATGCATCAAGGTGCCGATCCGGTCGGCGGAGACAGTGTCGGAGAGGTTCTTCTTCACCGCCAGTTTGCCGGTCATGGTATAGCTGACGGCATCGCGCAGCAGCGGCGCGCGGGTGGCGCGATACTGTCCGGCCGGATCGATGCGGAATTTGCTAGGCAGGCCTGATGCCTCGCATTTGGCCCAGTGCGCGACCATCTCAGGGTCGCTGTCGGCGCCGTTGACGCCGGTCACGGTCGGCGCTTCGGGGAAGGTCTTGCACAACTCGGGATGATTGGCGGCGCAGTGGTAACACTCGCGGTTGTTTTCCCAGACCAGCTTCCAGTTGCCCTTCTCGATGATCGTGCTCTCGAAGGCGATCTTTGCTTCGCGCAAACGGTGCGGCAAAAGATAGGGTTCGATCATCGCCCGCATCGGCGCGAAGTCCGCCGGCTCCTTGGCCAGGCAGATGAAGATGTAGCCGCCGACGCTCTCGCAGGCGATCGGCTTCAGGCTGAACTCACTCTTGTCGAAACCGTCGGCCATCTGGCGGGCAAACAGCAGACGACCGTCGAGCTCATAGGTCCACTGGTGATAGGGGCAGACGAGCTTTGCCGCCGTACCCTTCTCTGTGTTGCAGACGCGGCTGCCGCGATGGCGACAGGAATTGTGGAAGGCGTTGATCTTGCCTTGCTGGTCACGGACAAGGACGACCGGATAGTCGCCGATCTGCACGGTGATATAGCTGCCCGGCTTCGGCAGCTCGCAATCGTGGCCGATGAACAGCCAGTCGCGATACCAGATCAGCTCCATGTCGAGCTTGAAATAGTCCGGATCGGTGTAGAAGGGCTGCTCCAGAGAAAAGCCTTGCCGGCGGCTGTTCAAGAGCATCAGCATGTCGTTGCGGATATCCATGTCCTGTCCTTGCTTTTAAGGACTGAACTGGTGGTGACGGAGGAAGGATTGGACGCAGGCCGGCAATGCGCCGGACATGCACGATCCACCTCTTGACCGCCCACCGCGATCAGTCGAGTTCAAACATCTCGGGCTGGTTTCCGGGCTCTGGAGTTGTCCTTGCGGACCATCGCGACACCTTCCCAGGCAGTTGCCCAGTGGTCTCCCGTTGCGACTTGAACTCCACCACCGTTGCGGGGGCAGCGCCGGATTCTGACCGGCTTCCCAATTCTCCGCCTCGTCGTCACGAAGCGGCACCTGAGATGGCATGATCTAACCACGACAGCGATTTCGACATCGGCATGAAAGCGACATCGTATCCATGCGGCGCGACACGCACGCGAAACGTTCCGGTTGGCGATTGCGGAGCTGAAATCCTATCGCCGCGGCGGCCATTCCCGTCTGCAATCTCCTCGAAACCGACCCCTGACCGGGGTCAAAAAAGGTTAACAGTTTCGAAAAGTGACTATTAGCTCGTTCTAAAATCGAACCGAACGGTTCGTTTCTGTTGACAGTGCGTGCAGGACGGTGTGAACGCCGGCTCAAAAATCGCCCAAGCGGTGAGTACTCGTGATTATACTAACTGTTTGATAAATATTGAAAAAATTATCCCGTGGGGAGTCTGGAGCGCAATTTCAAGCGCCTGATTCATGGTCCACATGGAACAACTTCGTGATTGGAAAAGGCAGACCGGCCCTACCACATCGGGGCTGTCCGAACGACGCGATTTCCTCCCAAGACACGCCGCTAGACGGACGGGAAAAATACTGGAGTACATAAAATGAAAAAGATCATTCTCACTGCCGCCGCCCTTCTGGCCATTTCCGGCAGCGCCTTCGCTAATGGTAGCGACCACTACGGTTCGAACGTCCCCGCAGCCACTGCTGTCGACAGCTCGTACACCGCTTCGATCAAGAAGTCGGAACCGGCTGCTCAGACGCCTGCTCAGGGCAGCGACCGCAACCTCTTCGGCAACCACTAACAGCCGAATCACCAGTTGACGGCGGGCTCGCCCGCCGCCCTGGCGAAATCCAAAAATTCAGGAGACTTGAAATGAAGAAGATCATTCTTGCTACCGCAGCCGTTCTGGCCATCTCGGGTAGCGCTTTCGCCGGCAGCGACAACTTTGGCTCCAATGGCGCCAACCAGCCTGCCGTCACTTCGGTTGACAGCTCATATAC